>CANSYV010000080.1 GCA_947651335.1 uncultured Lachnospiraceae bacterium | reverse complement strand
GGGTTTTTCCCACATAGGGAGACTTTTTTATCTGGATTCTCAGCAATTATTCTATAATGATGCGCAACATCCCTTATGGATATTTTCTGTCCATCTTTTATAATAACAAGTAAAGAAAGCCGCAGTACAAAAAATCATAAAATGTATATGCGGGATTCTTCGAAAAAGAGTAACCCTGAAAATCCAGACAGAAAGATTTTTCGGGAATACACAAAAAACAAAAAAGGAGGAACGGGAAATGAGAAGGAAAATTTTGGCGATGCTGCTTGCAGGTACTATGGTGATGGCAGGTCTCACCGGATGCGGAGGCGATTCAGGATCTTCCGGCGGAAGCGGGGATGCAGCAGAGGCTTCCACAGACAGCGGGGAAGGGTCGGAAGAAGCGTCTTCCTCTGGCGGAGGCGGAGATTACAAGATCAGTATGATTTTGAAAACCACTTCAGCAGAGTACTGGCAGTATGTGAAAGCGGGAGCCGAAGCGTACGCAGAAGAAAACGGCGTTTCTGTGGAGGTGAAAGGCCCCACATCAGAGACCGCTTACGATGAGCAGCAGAACATGATCGAGACGGATTTGAACTCCGGCGCATACGATGCACTGGTGATCGCGCCTCTTCAGGGCGATCAGGTGGCAACACTGATTAAGGGCAGCGAGACTCCCATTCTGGCAGTAGATACCAACATTGAGGCTCCGGAGATTATTTCCTTTATCGGAACCGGAAATGAAGAAGCAGCAGCGCTGGGCGGCGAGGCTGCAGTACAGGCGGCAAAGGATGCCGGATGGGATGAGATTAAGGCAATCGAGATCTGCGGAGTACAGGGCGATGCCACCAACACAGCGCGCTATGAAGGTTACAAAAAAGGAATCAACGGCGCAGGCGGAGAATTCCTTGAGGATGAAACACAGTATGCAAATGCGGTGGCAGACCAGGCGGTAACCTGTATGGAAGCCATCATGCAGAACCACCCGGAAGGCGTGGCAATCATCTGTGCCAACAACGACGACATGGTAATGGCAGCAGCCCGTGCGGCAAAAGGAAACGACGCGTATAAAGATACGATTTTCCTGGGATTCAACGGCGACAGGGCAGCCTGCGAGGCAATTCTGGCAGGAGAAGAAACCATGTCTGTTATTCAGGATGCATACGGTATGGGCTACAAGGCAGCAGAGGCAGCAGTGACAGCTTTGGACGGCGGCGAGCTGGAAGAATTTATCGATTCCGGAAGCGGTGTTGTGGATGCGGACAGCGCTCAGGAACGTCTGGATGAGCTGGCAGAATATTTGAAATAGTGTATTCATGAAGATACAAAACTGAGACAACCGGTTCTTACCAGCCTTTCCAAAAGGCTGGTAGAGAACTGCAGAAAAATAACTCATACATCATACGGACAGAAAAATGATAAGCGCACTTTTCCATATTTTGTGCCGGGGACGACAATATGGGCTTATCAGAAGTTTTGACCCCGGAGAAAGAGCGGATTATTCATGAGTGAATATGTAGTAGAACTGCGAAATGCCACAAAAACTTTTCCAGGCGTTGTAGCTCTGGATGAGATGCAGCTTGCCGTCAAGCCAGGGGAAATTCATGGCCTGATCGGTGAAAACGGCGCCGGCAAATCTACTTTGATCAAAGTGCTGACCGGTGTCCATCAGCCGGATAAAGGCGAAATTTATGTAAACGGTGAGAAAAAAATCTTCCGTAACCCCAATGACTCTGCTGCGGCAGGCATTGCATGTGTGTATCAGGAATTAAATATAGAGAGTCTGCTGAGTATTACCGATAATATTTTTATCAACAAATGGATCAAAGGAAAAAGCGGCCTGCTGGATTATAAGACCATGCATAAGAAGGCAAAGGAAGTCATGGCGTCTCTGGGACAGGAAGTGGAGCCGGAAAAACCGGCAGGAACCTTTGGAATGGGTGTACAGCAGATGATTGAGATCGCGAAAGCCGTCTTGATTGACGCAAAAATGATCATCATGGATGAGCCCACGTCTTCCCTGGGAGAAGGGGAGGTGGCCCAGCTGATGAAAACCTGCCGGGAACTGCGGGACCGGGGCATTGGGATTGTATTTGTATCCCATAAGCTGGAGGAATTGTTTGAGCTGTGTGACCGGGTGACAGTCATCCGGGACGGAAAATACATAGAGACCAGGGACATTGACGGCTGGACAAACGATTCTCTGATTTCCGCCATGGTTGGCCGGACCCTGGACAATCTGTTCCCCAAGGAATTCGGCGCAAAGGGCGACGCAGCCCTGAAAGTTGAGGGACTGGAAGAAGGGGGCGTGCTGTTCGACGTAAACTTCGAGGCGTATAACGGCCAGATTCTGGGATTTGCCGGACTGGTAGGCGCAGGGCGCACAGAGACCATGCGGGCCATATTCGGAGCTGACCCCATTGACGGGGGTAAGATTTACGTACACGGAAAAGAAGTCCAGATTAAAAGTCCGCGGGATGCCATCAAATCGGGGATCGCGTTCCTGACCGAAGACAGGAAGGGACAGGGCCTTGTGCTGGAGCAGTCCATTCCCAATAACCTGATTCTGGCCAATCTCCAGGGTTTTACAAAGGGGCTGTTCCTGGATGAGAAATTAATCGAGGAAAAGGGATGGGAGAGTATCAAAGGGCTTCAGATCAAGACGCCCATTCTGGATGAGATCACAGGACAGCTTTCCGGCGGTAACCAGCAGAAAGTGGTAATCGGAAAGTGGATTAATACAGACGCGGATATCTATATCTTTGACGAGCCCACCAGAGGAATTGACGTGGGTGCCAAAATTGAGGTTTACAATGTGATGAACCGTCTGGTCAAAAGAGGAAAATGTGTGATCATGGTTTCATCGGAAATGCCGGAGATTCTGGGAATGTCAGACCGGGTAATCGTTATGCGGGGCGGCAGAATCATGGCAGATGTGGAACGTGACAGCAAGCATTTTAATCAGGAAAGTTTAATGAAAGCGGCGTGGGGAGGTACTTTAGATGAGTAAGAGAAGAAAAGGCAGCGGCAATTCCTTTCTGGGAACTCTGGGTGCATTGGTTATTTTATGTGTAATCTTGACCATTGCCAGCAGGAATTTCCTGACCTATAATAACCTGATGTCTATTTTAAAACAGACTACATTTACAGCATTAACGTCCATCGGTATGCTGTTATGTCTGATCACAGCGGGTATTGACCTGTCTGTGGGTGCCAATGCCACATTCTGCGCATGTATTGTGGGTATGCTGGTAAATGGCGGGATGAAAAATTCATTCGTATTGATTATCGTTGCTTTAATCGCCGGCGCGGCAATCGGGCTGATCAACGGCCTGCTTCTCACCCGCCTGCACCTGCCTCATCCCTTTGTATCCACACTGGGTATGAAGAACTTCCTTTGGGGCGCAGGCCTTCTGGTTACCGGCTCCCAGATGATCTCCGGATTCCCGGACGGCGTCACCGCACTGGGCGTGGCCACAGTTGCCGGAGTACCGGTGAGCTTTATCGTTGTGGTGGTAATCTATATCATTATGCATGTTCTGCTCACCCGCACGGCTCTGGGACGTTCCATTTACTGCGCAGGGGGCAACCCGGAAGCCACCCGGCTGTCCGGTATCAATTCGGCAAATGTACTCACATTCTGCTATGTTGTGTCCGGCTTCATGGCGGCACTGGCAGGAATCGTATCCATCGGCCGTTCCGGAATCTGTAACGGCGCCAACGCCATTCAGCCGTATGATACAGACGCCATTGCAGCCTGTGTTATCGGCGGCGCGTCATTCATGGGTGGTAAAGGAACTATGCTGGGAACCATGCTGGGTGCACTGATTATCGCCACCCTGCGTAATGGATTCGCTCTGCTGTCCATTGATTCCTCTGTTCAGAACATGGTTCTGGGTCTGGTAATCATCGGAGCGGTTCTCTTAGACGTAGTCCGGGAGACTATGGCGCAGAAAGCACGCAGGAAAGAGGCGGCTGCACAGGCTTAAAAATTCAATCATCATATAAAAATACCCTTGGCATCTCAGGTGTCAGGGGTGTTTTTATGAGTGCCTAAAAATGCACCTGCCGGAACGCGGAGGGGCTTGCCCCATTATTTTTCCGGAACGCCCGGGCAAAATGTGAGGCGCTGTTGAAACCGCACTGTTCGGCAATCTGCTCAATGCTCATGGAGGTGGACAAAAGCAGCTGTTTGGACTGCTTCAGGCGGAAAGCAAGCAGGTATTCGTGGGGTGTGCAGTTGAGATACCGCTGGAAACTGCGGATTAGATGAGAGGTGCTCATACTGCACTGATCAGCCAGATCCTCCAGGGACACCGGCTGGTCAAAATGTGTCCGGATATAATCAATGGCAGGTGAGAGCGGCTGGTGATGGGCCTGATGATGCTGCCGGGATACAGCCAGACTGCTCAGGAGAGCGTGAATGTCCGCAGATACCAGGTGTTCGCTGAAGGACACAGACTGTACACTGGAAAAAATATGCTGGAACCGGCTGGTCTCTCCGTGCCCTGGGGGAAATACTACTCCGTGCTGTTCAAAGAGGTAGTCCGCATAAGCTCCTGAGTGGTTTCCACAGAAATGAAACCACATGAAATCAACACTGTCCTGGCAGTAATAGCGGTGAGGCGTCCGGCAGTCCAGAAGGGCAATGCTGTCCGGCCCTGCCGTATAGCGGTTTTTGTGGCTTTCCAGGTGGAGGGTTCCCTCACAGATATAGAAGAAGAGAAGCCATTCCAGGGAATTGCGGGAAATACAATAATTCTCATTACAGTAAAAATGTCCGTATTGCGGAATATAATACAAGGCGCGTTTGGCGAAATTAGAGGGAATGGTAAAGTCCATAAAAGATTCGCCAATGACGCCGGCATCCATAATTTTCATAAACAGCCCCCCTTTATTCCACTCATTATAAAGTATCTGCCTGACTTTATCAATGCTTTTGCAAAATCCGCCAGCTGTCCATGGCAGACAGCTATACTCTTATAAAAGTAATTTTTGTATAGGATATGCATATTGTATGAAATGACATGCCTTTTTTTGAATGGTATAATTGCACTATCAATTAGGGGAATTAAGAAAAAGAATTAGTATAATTGCATTATGATAAGTACAAAAATATAGGAGAGGTGAGACTTGTGTGTTACGATACATCCCTCAGGAATCTTTATGGATCGAGAATTTTTATAGAAGTGCCATCCATGCTGGCCCAGGAAGCGTTATATTATGCTTCTGCATGCGGACAGTTTCGCACAGAGGAAAGCTGCCGGATTGTAGATGAGAATCGTGATAATTATTTGTTATTTTATGTGTTAGATGGTACAGTTTCTGTCACCTATGAGGGACGCACCATGGCGGCAGAAAAAGGCAGGATAGGCTTTGTTGACTGCGCGCGTCTGGAAGAATGGAGTACAGACGAAAAAACGGAGTTTCTGTGGATGCATTTGGACGGATGTAATATGGCAAAGATTTATGAGTATATCCTAAAGCTGCACGATGGTTTTGTGTTCAAGCATAAAAATGCACGGGAATTCCAATATATGTTTAAGCAGCTGCTTGCAGGGTATCATCCGGAAAGGCTGCTGAGCGAGGCGGAAAAGTCCAGGCAGATTTACGATATGCTCATGAATCTGATGGATGGCGCGGCAGCAGGCAGAGGGGAGCAGCCTCTGGATCTTACATATGAATCTGCGCGGCAGTTTATCGAGGAAAATATTGGAAAGGCAATCTCGCTGAGGGACATTGCAGATGCGGTGAACATGAGCCAGTATCATTTCTGCCGTCTCTTTAAGAAAGCCAGCGGATATTCACCTTATGAATATTTGCTCATGGCGCGTATAGACAAGGCGAAATATCTGCTGAAAGCAACAAACATTCCCATAAAAAATGTGGCCCAGCAGGTGGGATATCTGAACGCCTCTACGTTTTCATCTGTGTTTACCACCAAGGTTGGCCTGTCGCCGAAAGCGTTTCGAGCGGAAGCGGCGTAATCTTGTCTATCCCGCCCCATTTGCAGTGAAACTTTTTGATGATGACAAAACGGTTGTGGAGCCTGATATCAGTGTGATCTGCGACCCTGATAAATTCACAGACCGTGGCTGTACCGGTGCTCCAGACTGGATTATAGAGATTACATCTCCAAGCACCTCCAGTCATGATTATGTAAGGAAGCTCCATCTGTATGCAGAGGCCGGAGTGCGTGAGTATTGGATTGTAAATCCGATGAAACAGAATATTTTTGTATATTTCTTTGAGCAGAATCATCTTGAAGTTGAAGCATATACTTTTCAGGATGAGATTAAAGTGAATATTTATGATGATTTGGTGATTGATTTTAGAGAAATAGACTTTACAGACAAAAGGTCATTTGCTACAATGTAAATATTTAAAAAGTAGAATGTTTGTTATCTAAAGGCAGTTAGAAAGCAGGTGATTGTATGCCCACAGGTCTTGAAATAATAAAAGCGGCCATTGATGACTTTAAAAAAATTCAAAAGTATATGTTGCTGGCTAAAAAGGAAAACGCAGTAGAAACATATGCGGAATTGAAAGATGAATATCTTTCATTAAAAGCAATATTGAATACAGCAGGCGTCAATCTCACGGATATTGACCGAATAAAAGAATAACAAAGAATGAAAAAAAAGATAATGATAGTATTGACGGCCGGCCTGGTTTTATGCAGTCTGTCAGGATGCAGTGAAAGCACTCCGACAGGGGAGATGGTAAATAACAAAAGAAATATTG
>CANSYV010000079.1 GCA_947651335.1 uncultured Lachnospiraceae bacterium | reverse complement strand
GGTGCAACGGCTTAGCATGTCCACAAGTTCGTCAGATGGTCTACTTTTATTTTTATCCGTTTTTCTGCCATACGGTGCTCCTTTCTACAATGTGTGGTCCACCACTTCGTTGATTTCCCGGCGCAGCTTCAGAAACTCAGGGTCTATATAGCTTCTGGGACGTGGCAGGCCAATCTCATATTCCGCTTTCACGCTGGTGGGACAGTTTCGAATCACCACAATCCGGTCTGCCACATACACTGCTTCTTCTATATTATTGGTAACGAAAATCACGGTGCGCTTCTCGGCCTGCCAGATTCTCACAATCTCATCCTGCATAAGATACCGGGTCTGGGCATCCAGCGCCCCAAAGGGCTCATCCATCAAGATCACATCCGGCTCATTGCAGTATGCCCTGGCGATTCCCACCCGCTGTTTCATGCCGCCGGAAATCTGGATGGGGTAGTGGTTTTCAAACCCCTGAAGCCCCACCAGGTCGATGTAATGCTGGGCTTTTTCCCTCCGGGTCTTTTTGTCAATCCCCTTCATCCGGGGCCCATACTCCACATTGCCCATAACCGTCAGCCAGGGGAAAATGGCAAGATTCTGAAATACCATTCCCCGGGAGGGGTCCGGCCCCTGTATCTCTTTTCCGTACATACAGATACTGCCTGCATCCGGCTCCTCGAAACCGGCAATCATATTTAAAATGGTGGTCTTTCCGCACTGCCCAGGCCCGAACAATACCAGGAATTCATTTTCCCGCACCTGGACATTCAGATCCTCCACCACTTTGAACGTGCCGCCTTCCTTCACTTTCACAAACTCTTTCTCCACATGCTCCAGGGTGATAATGGGAGAATCTATCTTCCTCTCTTGTTCCATCTGCATAGCACATCCTCCACTTTTCTGATCAAAAGCGCCAGTAACAGGCCGATCACCGCGATTACCAGAATCCCCACTAAAATCTGTGTCATGTTATTGTTCTGCTGTCCTGTAACCACGATCCACCCCACGCCGCTGGAGGAACGCACCAGCTCCGCCGCCACCACCGACGACCAGGCTGACGCCACTCCTATCTGCAGTCCGGCGGAAATGGCCGGAACTGAGGCCGGAATCACAATGGTAAAGAACATCTGCCTGTCACTGCATCCCAGCATTCTGGCCGCATGGACAATGGAGCGGTCCACGGATTTGGCCCCGTGATAAGCATTCTGGACAATACTCATAAACGCTCCGATGAAAACCAGTGTGTACTTGGCAAATTCCCCGATTCCGCACCAGAGAATCACCAGAGGAATCCACGCCAGTGTGGGAATGGGCCGGACCAGCTCAAACAACGGGCGCATAAAGTATTCGAATTTGGGATACCAGCCCATGGCCAGACCCAATGCAATGCCCAGTACCGTGGCCGCCAGGAATCCCACTGCCCACCGTGAGAGTGTGATTAACATATGCATCAGCATGGTATTTTTCCCGATGGGCTCTACAAAAGACAGGAAAAATTTCTGCAGAACTTGGAAAGGCCCCGGCATCACCTGATGGATGGTGGGATTTAATGTAACCAGCTGCCAGACTGATACAAATATGGCAAAGGAAATCACTGCCGCAGCTGTCTTCTGCCATCCTTTTGCTCTTCTATCCAACATTACCAGCGCCCCCCTTTCATAAGCCGGCGTTCCGCCAGGGTGAGCACATACCCCAGCCCTGCGCCGATAAGCCCTACACAGATCATAGCCGCAATGATAATATCCGGCCGGTAAATCCCCCGGCACAGATTAATCAGATACCCCAGCCCTGCTGTGGCCGCCAGCATTTCCGCGCCGATAATGGTGGACCAGGCAACTCCCAGCCCTACCCGCATCCCGGTGAGCACAAAGGGAATGGAGGACGGTATGGCAATTTTCGTGAGAATCTCAAACTTAGAGGCTCCAAATGTCTGGCCCACCCAGATATGTACCTCCTTCGTCTGACGGATTCCCGTATAAGTATTCACAAGCGCCGGACCGAAAGCCGCCAGGGCGATTACAATCACTTTCGGCAGCATCCCGATCCCAAACAGCAGAATGAACAGGGGTGTCCACGCAATTCCAGGGATGGGACGGATGAAATCGAAAATGGGATTGATGAACATATCCGCCTTCTCATACCACCCCATAAGTATTCCCAGGGGAATCCCCACCAGACATCCGATTACGTAACCGGACAAGGTGACTTTCAGACTGGCCCACAGGTGCGTCTGCATCAGCGCCCCGTCTGGATTCTTATTAGAAAACTTATCAATTAAAGTGGTAAATACTTTCACCGGCCCGGGCAGCACATTGGCCTTTATGGTTCCTAAAAACCCTTCTGTAAACAGCCACCAGATAAAAAAGAACAGCACAATGGACAGTACAGACAATCCCACATAAGAACGCTTCTTTCCTTTATTCCTTTTTCTCATATACATGCTCCTTGTCCGCAGGAAGTTCCCGCTCACGGGAACCCACCCTGCAGTTTCAGACTGAACATTATCGTTCCTCAAATCTTGGGTATGACCATGTTAATCTCCACACCTGTGGCTTCTTCCAGCAGGTCTTTTCTAATACTGTCAGCCACTGTCTCTGCGCTTCCCTCTTCCAGCAGCCCCAGCTTAATCAGCTCCACCGCGGAGAACACCACATGGTTTCCATATTCCAGGTCTTTCAGTTTTTCATAAGAATACAGGTCCCGGGTATCGATTTCCGTCCGCATCTCCGATTCGGAATACTCTGTGCCCATTTCTTTAAAAAACTCCATGCCTTCATCGAATTCCAGCTGTTCGTCGTTTTGAATCTCATCCAGAGCTTTGTAAACTGCCTTCAGCGTCAGGACAATATCGTCCCTGTTATTTTCCAGATAGTCGTTGGGAACAATAACGGTAGAACCGGTTCCAACTCCTGTGATTCCCTCATAAGTTCCCAGACACACCATCCCCGCTTCTTCTGCGGCAGCACAGTAATTCATGGTGAGTGCCGCTCCGTCCACCTCGCCGCTGAGAAGGGCATTGTAACAGGAAGCCGCATCCATGCTGACAATGTTATAATCCTTCTGACCTAGATTCGCGTAATAAGAATCCACCATAATCTGCTGAATAGTCCCCAGGGTAGCCCCGAAACTTAGGCCTTTGGCGGATTTGGCATCTCCGTATACTTTTGGGTCATTGGGGTATTTCCCCTGAACCTGTGCCGCCGGACAGTCTGGTTTTACATACACAGCCAGCCCTTTGCCGTCGTCACAGTCAGCCACCATGGTGTAGTCTCCTGTGGCCAGAGAATAAACCCCTGCAAAACCGTTGAACCCGATCTGCGCTTCTCCTGCCGCCAGAGCCTCATTCTCCAATGTACCGTTTACAAAATAAGTGATGTTGGTATCCAGACCCAGTTCTTCAAAGTATCCTTTCTTGTCCGCATACCACACTGCCAGGCCGTCTGTGTTGATCAAAGCCGCAATATCCACCGTCTCCCCGCTGGGCTTTGCCTCCCCGGAACCACTCTCTTCCTGTCCGGCGTCCTCTGCCTCCTGCCTGGCATCTTCCTGTTTTTCATCCTTCTTCTGGGTATTTCTTTGTGTATTGCTGTCTTTGCCGCATGCGCACAGCGAAAACGCCATCATTGCCGCCATCATCAGTCCTGTCCATTGTCTCCAGTTTTTCATAAACTCCCTCCTTACAGCGTGTCTTTTTTCCTATATTCCCAGCCGCTTCAGCTGTTCCGGCAGTGCATCGTGGGCCAGCATACACTGCCGCAGTTTCTCAATATAAGTGCCTTCCAGTTTTTCATCCGAAACGGGATGCTCCTGTTCATAATCCTCCGTGAGGTAAAATAACAGAGTGTCCTTATTATAATCTGACCGTCTGGAAAATTCCTGGGACGGATTTTTAAAGACTACAATATCCGCCGGTATCTTATAGACCGGATAATTGGTCCACGGAAGAAACCGGCCCATCTCAATCCTGTCATAATCCTTTTCAGCAATCCCGTCGCCGCCGCCCAGATACTGCCGGAGAATAGACGGAACTGCCGTATATAAATGCAGAGGGCGGTTAGACTCATCTTTCGCGGCCCTCATATAAACATACGTTCCATCTGTATACGCTGTCTGCTTCCCAAAATATCCAAATATCACCCCATCTCTCACCTGTTCCTGCTTCCCTTCCAGAACCGGTATCAGACTCTTCCCATGAAGGGGATAGGGAAATTTCTCATGAATTTTAAAAAACTCCAGCAATGTGGGCATGATGTCAATATTCTGTGTCAAAGCCCTGCTTCTGCCCGCTTTCACACCCGGCGCCGCTATCATCAGCGGGATGTGAAACACTTCATTGTACGGCGCCATATAGTTTTTCGCCATGTACCCGTGTTCCCCCAGATGAAACCCATGGTCCGTGGTAAAAATCACCATGGTATCTTTCCACATATCATGCCGGTCCAGAACATCCAGAATCTCCCCAATATACTTGTCCGTCATAGACATGAGTGCTTTACAGCGGTTTATAAGATGCTGTGTCTCCTCCTCTGTAAAAATATTTGGCTGATAATCCGGATGATTCACATCCAGCCCTGTATAATCCGTTTCATACATCTCGATATACTCCTGGGGCACATCGTAGGGCTCGTGAGGGTCAAAGGCCTCTGCCCACAACAGAAAACGGTCTGCCTCATGATTTTCTTCCAGCCACCGTGCCGCACTGCTCAGGGTTTTCACACTGGGATAATCCGCCTCTGTCTTCAGCCTTTTGCGGTTTTCCGCCTCAGATTCCGAATATTCTCCTTTATAACCCTCAGGCCTTGCCTCCGGGCGGATGCCGTTCCTGCCTGGCCGCACACACCAGGGATCTCCCTCCTGCCCCCGGAACACCTCCCAGGCGGTAAAGCCCTTCGTATAATTCTCACCCCCGGGTATCAGATAATGGGAATGGTCACTGTACATCATAGTGTGAACCCCATGCCCGCCCAGCACACTCTGCAGGGTGTGTTCAAAGGGCTCAATGGCTCCCCAGGGCTTCTCCAGGAAATTCAGACGGCCTGTCATCAGGTCTTTGCGGGCCGGCATGCAGGGGGCGCTCCCGCACCAGTGGTTCTCAAATACAACACCCTTTTGCGCCAGCCGGTTCAGATTGGGCATCTGTGCCGTATTCTGCCGCTCTTTGTTATAAATATCCAACATACGGCGGTTCATAGTATCACATAATATAAATACTGCCCTCATAATTCTCTCCCTCCCTTCAGCTTTTGTGTAAACTTATACGATAATATGATTTCATCTTACACAGTTTTCCATACATTTTCATTATAGAAATTCCAGATAAAACATAAGAAATCACAGACAATTTGGGATACCAAAAAAAGACGGATAATAAGCAGTTACTGCTTTTATCCGTCCACTTATGCACTCAGCTTGGACGCTTAAATAATTCTCCTCTTGAAGTAATCGAAGTGCAGATGAACTCCATATATGTTTATGAATTTACAAAAGTCCACGGTTCTGCCGGCTATCTTGACCATAACTTTTTTACCAACAAAGCCAAACACAAAGAGATCATCGCCAAAGCAGAGCACCAGAAAATGCTTCTGAATATTCGTATATGGGCGCCCCTTTCTACGGTCTTCTTCTATAATACTCCCTCACAATTTCCGCAGCCTCCAGCAGTTCCCGCTCCCGCTCTGAGAAGAAGCGATAAACGGCTTCACAATAATAATTTTTCCCCGCGCCCATATCTTCTGTCCAGACCCGGTCCCTCCTGCAGCCATTCCTGCATAGAGGCCGATACCGGCACGCCTGGCATTCCTGCGGAACCGGCACAGACTTTTCCACAAACCGGAGGGCCTTCTCACTGCGCTCTATCTCCTGAAAGCTGTGCTCTTTCACATTGCCCAGCTTCCACTGGTCAAATACATAAAAGTCGCAGGGATACACACTGCCGTCCCCTTCCACCACAAACTGGACGCTGCACCTTCCGTTCATATTGCAGGCTTCCGGCGGCTCCCCCAGCAGCATGAAGATCCAGTTGTCAATATGGCGGATACTAATGTACTCTCCCCGCTTAAAGTCAGCAAACCACTCATCAAAAATATTGATCAGAAAGTCTCCATACTGATGTACTGAGAGATGATAGCCTTCATCCCCCCGCTCTTTCTCCACTGGTTCCAGACATGGGATAAATTGAAGATACCGGAATTTTTGTTTTGCGAAAAACCGGTAAATCCGTTTCACAGACAACGCGTTCTGGCCAGTTACCACGCTCAGGATATTATACCGCACCTGATACTTTTCCAGCAATTCCACTGCATGCATCACAGTTTGAAATGTTCCCTGTCCCCGGCTGTCCACCCGGTTCTTATCGTGCACATTGGCCGGACCGTCCAGCGAAAGCCCCACCAGGAAATCATTCTGGTGGAAAAACCCGGCCCATGCTTCGTCTATCACATAACCATTGGTCTGAATGGCATTTTGAATCCTCAGATTCTTCTTCCCGCTTTCTCTCAGCTGACGTCTTTGTTCCTCCACCACACGCTGGAAAAATGAAAGCCCCGCCACTGTAGGCTCCCCGCCCTGAAACGTAAAGCTGGCCAGATGGTCTGCGTAGTCAATTCCCCTGCGTATTACCATTTTCATGGTATCTTCCTGAAGAATTCCCATGTGGGCATGTTCTCTGTGCTGTGCAATGTCATGATAAAAACAATATCTGCAGCGCATATTACACCTGGAAGATTCCGGTTTAATCAGAATATTTA
>CANSYV010000078.1 GCA_947651335.1 uncultured Lachnospiraceae bacterium | reverse complement strand
GTAAAACCGATTTGCGAAAAGTGCAAGATCATTAAAAGAAAAGGTAAGATCAGAGGAGATATGTATGAGATCGGTCTGTGGGAAGACAGCATCGTAGAGAGCGGCAACGACATTATGTATGCCATCAACATTCCTCAGGAAAGTGTTACCATTCCTGAGACAATGGATGCTATCCGTGCTGCATGCGGTATGCAGACAGACGGTGCGGAAGGTACTGCCAAGACAAATGAATATCTGAACATCGGACGTTTTAAAAAGAATTAATGTTTGATTAGTCACCTTTGGGGCGGGGCAGTAAAAGGCCCCGCCCTTTGCAGAAACAGAAAAGCTTTCTGGGCATTGTGAATCCGTGTGCCCGGGAATATGCAAAGTCAAATATTGCGTGAAAGGGGAAAAAATCCATTATGCGCTTTGGAATTCGCACCATTGATGAATTTGATGTAAACAATAAAACCGTGCTCTGCCGTGTGGATATCAATCAGCCGGTAGACCGTGAAAAAGGGACGTTAAAGAGCACGGCCAGAATAGAAGCCTGTGTGCCCACCATCAAGGAACTCTCCGAGAAAGGCGCCAAACTGGTGCTTATGGCACATCAGGGAAGTGACATTGAGTATAAGAACTTTTACACCACAGAACCCCACAGCAAAGTGCTGTCTCAGCTTCTGGGAAAAGAAGTACAGTTTATCCCGGATGTATGCGGACCTGCGGCAATCGAGAAAATTCAGTCACTGAATGCCGGAGATATCCTGCTTCTGGACAATGTGCGCTTTGTGTCAGAAGAACAGACTCTGTTTGAGCAGAAACTCTGCCTGAGCCATGAAGAACAGGCACAGACTCTTCTGGTGCGCAGGCTGGCACCTCTGGCAGACCTGTATGTATGCGACGCCTTTGCGGCTTCCCACAGAGACCAGCCGTCCCTGTGCGGATTTGAGCAGGTGCTGCCATCCGCCATGGGCCGTCTGTTTGAGAAAGAATACTGTGTATTGTCAGAACTGATGGAAGCGCCGGAACGCCCCTGTACCTTTGTGCTGGGCGGGGCAAAGATCGCGGACGCTTTCCTGATGATGGAGACCGTGCTGAACGCTTCTGTTGCAGACCATATTCTCACAGGAGGACTGGTGTCTAATATTCTTTTGGCGGCAAAGGGAGAGGACATTGGCAAAGGAAGCATGGATTTCATTCTGAAGTCTAACTACGGGGAATACATCGACAAGGCAAAAGTCATTTACGAGAAATATCAGGATAAGATTGTTCTGCCTACAGATTTAGCATACACGGAAAACGGCGTCCGCAAAGAAGCCAAAGTCGGCAGCATTCCGGAGCAGGCAGGACTGACAGATATCGGCGCGGAGACATCTGCCCAGTATCAGAAATATATCCGGGAGTCCAAGACTGTGTTTGTCAACGGCCCCATGGGCATTTTCGAGGAAGAAGCCACAGAGTACGGAACAAAAGCTGTATGGGAAGCGCTGGGTGACACAGAAGCTTACACCGTTATCGGCGGCGGCGACAGCATCACAGCCACCACAAAATATGGCAAGACAGCGGCTATCTCTTATATCTGCACAGGCGGCGGCGCGCTGATTCGTTTCCTGACAGGCGAGGAGCTTCCGGTGGTGAAAGCACTGCGCCACGGCGCAGGCATTACAAAGGAGTAAGGCCATGAAAATAGAACTTGGAATCGGCACATCTACACAGGAAGTGAATATTCCAGACCAGAATCTGATGGAAGTGCTCACGCCCAATCAGGTGGAGTACGACCTGACCGGGGAAGAGGAAGTCCGCCGGGCGCTGAACAATCCCATCGGAAGTCCTTATCTGCGGGACCTGGTAAAGCCTGGAGAGAAAATCGCGGTAGTCACCAGCGACATTACCCGTCCCATGCCCACCTATGTGGTGATGCCGGCCTTATTGGATGAGCTGTACGGCGCTGGGGTGAAGCCGGAAGACATTACCCTTGTCTTCGCGCTGGGAAGCCACAGATGCCACACAGAAGAAGAAATGAAAAAGCTGGCAGGGGAAAGGGCTTACCGGGAAATTAAGTGTGTGGATTCAGACACCTCAGACTGCGTCCACATGGGAAAAACCGCCCACGGAACCCCTGTGGATATCGACCGTACAGTGGCTGAGGCGGACAAGAGAATCTGCCTGGGCAACATTGAGTACCATTATTTTGCCGGATATTCCGGCGGAGCCAAGGCCATTATGCCCGGAGTTTCCACCAGGGCTGCCATTCAGGCAAACCACAGCATGATGGTGGACCAGCAGGCGTGTGCGGGAAATATCACCACCAATCCGCTGAGAAAAGACATCGAGGAAGCGGCAGCTGTCTGCGGCATTGACTTTATCCTGAATGTGGTATTGGATGAGCATAAAAAAGTAATTCGGGCAGTGGCCGGGGATGTGACAAAAGCACACCGGGAGGGCTGTGCGTTTTTGGATCAGCTGTATCAGAAGAAGATCAAAGAACGGGCAGACATTGTGATTGTATCCCAGGGGGGAGCACCCAAGGACCTGAATCTGTATCAGACACAGAAAGCGCTGGACAACGCCAAACACGCCATCAAGGACGGGGGAACCATCATCCTGGTGGGCTCCTGCAGAGAGGGTCTGGGGGAAAAGACATTCGAAGAGTGGCTGACACAGGCCCAAAAGCCCCAGGATCTCATTGAGCGGGTACAGGCGGATTTTAAACTGGGTGGACACAAAGCTGCTGCTATCGCCATGGTTCTGGATCGGGCAGAGATTTATCTGGTATCGGATATGGAGCCGGATTTTGTAAAAACATTATTCATGGAGCCATACAGCACCATACAGGAAGCTTTTGACGCTGCCATGAATAAACAGGGAGCAGATGCGTCTGTGATTGTGATGCCCTATGGCGGTTCCACACTTCCCAGAGCGGCCCAATAATTTTTATTACACATTAGTATGAAATATGTTAAAATATAGTGGAGGCATTTTATTATGGATTACGCAAAAGAATCGTTGAGATTACATGAAGAATGGAAAGGTAAAATCGAAGTCATTGCCACAGTTCCGGTAAAAACAAAGGAGGATCTGTCTCTGGCATACACACCTGGCGTGGCACAGCCCTGTCTGGAAATTGAGAAAGATGTGAATAAGAGTTATGAACTCACCCGCCGTCACAATATGTGTCTGGTTGTGACAGACGGTACAGCCGTACTGGGTCTGGGAGATATCGGACCGGAAGCCGGCATGCCTGTTATGGAGGGAAAATGTGTGCTTTTCAAAGCATTCGGCGGAGTGGACGCTTTCCCAATGTGTATTAAGAGCAAGGATGTGGACACCATCGTGGAGACCATCTACCAGATCTCCGGCAGCTTTGGCGGCGTGAACCTGGAAGATATTGCAGCTCCCCGCTGTTTTGAAATCGAGAAGAAGCTGAAAGAGCGCTGTGATATTCCCATTTTCCATGATGACCAGCACGGAACCGCTGTGATCACTCTTGCAGGACTGATGAACGCCCTGAAGGTTGTCAATAAGAAAATGGATGAGATCAAAGTGGTTATGAACGGAGCCGGTGCGGCAGCTATTGCCATTGCAAAACTGCTCATGTCCAGCGGTGTGAAGCATGTGATTCTCTGCGACCGCAAAGGCGCCATCTATGAGGGACGTCAGGAGGGTATGAACCCCATCAAAGAGGAAATGGCAAAAGTGACAAACCTGGAGAAGAAATCAGGAAGCCTGGCCGACATGCTGGTGGGCGCGGATGTATTCATCGGTGTCAGCGCTCCAGGGGCAGTGACCACAGAGATGGTAAAAACCATGAACAAAGACGCCATTATCTTTGCTTGTGCAAACCCCACACCGGAGATTTTCCCGGATGAAGCCAAAGCCGGCGGCGCGGCAGTTATCGCCACAGGACGGAGCGATTTCCCCAACCAGGTAAATAACGTACTGGCATTCCCGGGCATTTTCCGCGGTACATTCGATGTGCGCGCAAGTGATATCAACGATGAGATGAAGATTGCGGCAGCACAGGCACTGGCAGATCTGATTTCAGACGATGAACTGTCTGCAGATTACATCATTCCGGCCGCTTTTGATGAAAAAGTTGGTCCTGCCGTTGCGAAAGCTGTTGCAGAAGCTGCGAGAAAGAGCGGCGTTGCGCGTCTGTAATAACCCATAATATGCACTGTGCGTAAAAAAACGCACGGTCCATATGCAGGAACTTCATGTGAATCAGTAAGGCATGGGCTGCTGCCGCCTACAGGGCAGGCGGCGGCCAGGCTGACCAAAAGGAGGACTATTTTATGCTGGACAAGCAGTTGGAAAAAGAATTACAGCGTTTTGCACTGGAGATCAGAATCGGCGCTGTAGAAGAATTTAAGGCAAGGGGATTCGGCCATGTGGGAGGCTCTTTGAGCGTTGCAGACGCTCTGGCCGTTTTATATGGCGCTGTTATGAAATATGACCCGAAAAATCCGAAAATGGAAGACCGGGACAAACTGGTCTGCTCTAAAGGACATGCCGGTCCTTCTGTCTATGCGGCACTGGGACTGAAAGGGTTCTTCCCCTATGAAGAAATCAAGACTCTGAACCAGCCGGGAACCAACTTCCCAAGCCACTGTGACCGCCAGAAAACTCCGGGTGTGGATATGACCACCGGTTCTTTAGGACAGGGAACTTCTCTGGCTGTAGGTATGGCAATGGGAGATAAGTTAAAAGGCCGTGACAGCAGAACCTTCTTAATCGTAGGCGACGGGGAGAGCGACGAAGGACAGGTTTGGGAAGCAGCTATGTTTACCGCAGCTAAGAAAGTGACAAATCTGGTATGGCTGATTGACAACAATAAGAAACAGCTGGACGGCTATACAAAGGACATTCTGGACTCTGGTGATCTGAGAGAAAAATTCGAGGCATTTGGCTTCGAAGCAGTACGCATTGACGGCAATGATATTGCGCAGCTGTATGATGTCCTGACCAAAAAGGCTGAGGATAAGCCCATCGCCGTGATTCTGGATACGGTAAAAGGAAAAGGTGTCAAAGAAGTAGAAGAAACCATGGGAAATCATTCCATGAACGTGCCTGCGGAAACTTATGATAAGTGGCTTGGTGAACTGAGAGCAGAACTGGCGGCACTGGCATAACAGGAAGGAGAATTGGTGATGAAGGTAGTATATAATGGTGAAAAAGACCGCGCATTTAAAGAAGTATTAGGAGAGACAATTCCCCGTCTCGCCGAAGAAGATAAAGATGTGATTTACCTGGATGCTGACCTGATGGGATGTATCGGTACCGCCAAATGGGCTGCGGCAAACCCTGACCGGGCCATCAACTGTGGAATCGCGGAAGCGAACATGATGGGGATTGCGGCAGGAATGTCTGCGGTTGGATTTAAACCAATTGTGCACACTTTTGGCCCGTTTGCGTCCCGCCGCTGCTTTGACCAGATTTTCTTATCTGGAGCTTATGCAGGCAACTCTGTGACTGTAATCGGAACAGACCCCGGCGTGTGTGCGGCATTTAACGGCGGAACCCATATGCCTTTTGAAGATATGGCGTTATACCGTGCCATTCCTGGCGCATATGTATTTGATATCACAGATGCAGCTATGCTGGAGAGCGTTCTGGAGCAGTGCAAGGATATGGAAGGTATCAAGTATATCCGCGTAGGCCGCAAAAACAACATGAAAATGTACGAAGAAGGCATGAAGGCAGAAATCGGCAAAGGTATTGTAGTAAAAGAATACGGAACCGATGCAGTGGTATTTGCCTGCGGAATTATGGTTGCTATGGCTGTGGAAGCCGCTGAGATTCTGAAAAAAGAGGGCATTCAGATTACTGTTGTGGATATGTTTACCGTAAAACCTCTGGACGAAGAGCTGGTGGAAAAATACGCCAAAGCTGCAGGGGCAGTGGTGACAGCCGAGAACCACAATAAGATCGGCGGACTGTACAGCGCAGTGACAGAAGTGCTCAGCAAGAAATGCCCCACACCAGTGGAATATGTGGCAGTGGAAGATGTGTTCGGAGAAGTGGGACCCCAGGATTATCTGGAAAAACAGTTCGGTTTGACTCCGGAGCATATTGTGGAAAAAGTTAAGGCTGCAATTGCCAGAAAATAGATAATTGCTGGAGGTTTTTCAGGAGCCGCCAGCTGGGACAAAATAAACAAGGCGGAGCTCAAAACCGTTTTGAATCCGCTGAAATATAAAAAAATAATAAAGAGAGAAGATAAGAAAAATGGCAGAAAAATTAAGAATTGGACTTTTGGGAGCTGGACGTATTGGTAAACTGCATGGAACAAATGTACAGAATTCTATTCCGGAAGCAGAAGTTGTAATGGTAGCAGATCCCTTTATGAATGATGAGATGAAAGCTTGGGCTGCGTCTGTTGGAATCGCAAAATGTACCAGTGATCCTCAGGAAGTATTTGACAACCCGGATGTGGATGCCGTATTTGTGTGCTCTTCCACAGACACACACGCAGACTTTGTGATCAAGGCTGCAAAGGCTAAGAAACATATCTTCTGTGAGAAACCAATCCACACAGATATCGCGAAGATCAAAGAGGCTCTGGCAGTAGTAGAAGAGTGCGGCGTGAAACTCCAGGTGGGATTTGTGAGACGTTTTGACAAGAGCCATAAGGGAGTACGGGACGTGGCAGCTTCCGGCGAGCTTGGCAAGAAATTTGTGGTTAAAGTGTGCTCCAGAGACCCGGAAGCACCGCCTATGGAATATGTGAAAGTGTCTGGCGGAATCTTCATGGATATGATGATTCATGACTTTGACATGGTACGTTACCTGGCAGA
>CANSYV010000077.1 GCA_947651335.1 uncultured Lachnospiraceae bacterium | reverse complement strand
ATCAGCTTTCAAATAAACTAAAACAGCAATTATCATTACTTCCATTAAAATCACCGCAAATCTACACAGACAGCAGATTGTCAAACAAAGATATCTGATTGGACTGAGGGATATCCCCAAACAAATGCATCTCCTCCATCAAATCAATCACTGTCTTGCTCACCTTGGTCCGCTGGCGGAAATCGTCAATGGACAAGAATTTCCCCTCCCTTGCCGCTTCCACCACCGCGTCCGCCGCCTTATCCCCCAGCCCCTCAATACAGTCCAGAGGCGGCCTCAGTTTTCCATCCACAATGGCAAATCTGTGGGCCTCGGATTCATAAATATCAATGGGCACAAAGGAAAACCCCCGTGCATACATCTCCTGGACAATTCGCATATCCTTCACGGTGTCCTGCTCCTTTTTCGTCAGAGCATCCCCTTTTGCCTTGAAAGACTGCATATGGTACTCCAGCTTCTCCTTTCCCTGGCACATGAGCTCATAGGAAAAGGACGTGGCGCGGATGCTGAAAAATGCCGCGTAATAGGCCAGCGGGTGAAAAATCTTATACCAGGCGATCCTGTAAGCCATCATCACATAGGCCGCCGCATGGGCTTTGGGAAACATGTAGGAAATCTGCTTGCAGGACCAGATATACCAGTCCGGCACATTGTTTTCCTTCATCACTTCCTCCCACTCCGGTTTCAGGCCTTTTCCTTTCCGCACACTCTCCATAATAGTGAATGCCTGGCTGCTCTCCACTCCCTGATTGATCAGATATGTCATAATATCATCTCTGGTACAGATGGCTGTGGAGATGGTGGCTTTCCCCTCCTGAATCAGCACCTGGGCATTGCCCAGCCACACATTGGTGCCGTGGGACAGCCCGGAAATCCGGATGAGATCAGAGAAACAGGCGGGCTTGGTGTCCAACAGCATCTGAATAACAAACTCTGTGCCAAACTCCGGAATACCCAGAGCCCCCAGGGGACACCCCCCAATGTCCTCCGGCGTAATCCCCAGAGCCTCTGTGCTGGAAAAAAGAGACATCACATCCGGCTGGTCCAGAGGCACGTCCTTGGCGCTGGTTCCCGTCAAATCCTCCAGCATACGGATCATCGTGGGATCGTCGTGCCCCAGAATATCCAGCTTCAGCAGATTGCCGTCAATGGAATGATAGTCAAAATGGGTGGTGACAATGCCGGAATTCACGTCATTGGCCGGGTGCTGTACAGGCGTAAACTTTTCAATCTCTTCCCCCAGGGGAAGCACAATGATCCCCCCCGGGTGCTGTCCTGTAGTTCTGCGAATCCCCGTACACCCCTGGACAATCCGGCTGATTTCACAGTTGCGCTTTCTCATTCCCCGCTCTTCGAAGTAATTTTTCACATACCCGAAGGCGGTCTTCTCCGCCAGGGTGCCGATGGTCCCCGCCTTGAAGGTCTGCCCCTTTCCGAAGATTTCCTCCGTATAGCGGTGGGCTGACGCCTGGTATTCCCCGGAAAAATTCAGGTCAATATCCGGTTCTTTATCCCCCTTAAAGCCTAAAAACGTCTCAAAGGGAATGTCAAACCCGTCTTTTTTCAGGGGCTCGCCGCAATTTGGGCACACTTTGTCCGGCATGTCGCACCCCACCCTGCCCACAAAGGCCTTCACCTCCGGGGAATCGAAGTCGCTGTAATGGCATTTCTTACAGTAATAATGGGGCGGCAGAGGATTTACCTCTGTAATCCCCGCCATGGTGGCGGCAAGGGAGGAACCCACAGACCCCCTGGAGCCCACCAGATATCCGTCCTCATTGGACTTCCACACCAATTTTTGGGCAATGATATACATCACCGCATACCCGTTGGAAATAATGGAGTGCAGTTCTTTGTTCAGCCGTTCCTCCACAATCTTCGGCAGGGTTTCCCCGTAAATCTCATGGGCTTTGTTCAGGCAGATATCTCTTAAATCCTGGTCTGAATTCTCAATCACAGGCGGGAATTTGTCCGGATGGATGGGTGAAATCTTCTCACACATATCCGCAATCTTATTGGGATTGGTAATCACCACTTCCTCCGCCTTCTCGTCCCCCAGATACCGGAATTCCTCCAGCATTTCCTCTGTAGTCCGCAGATACAGAGGCGCCTGGTCGTCTGCGTCGGTAAATCCCTTTCCGGCCATGATGATTCTCCGGTAGACTTCATCCTCCGGGTCCATAAAGTGCACATCGCAGGTGCCCACCACCGGCTTGTCAAACTGCTCCCCCAGCTTCACAATTTTCCGGTTGATCTCCATCAGGTCTTCCATGGAGTCCACTTCCGTCTTATCGCTGGCGATCATAAATTTGTTGTTCCCCAGAGGCTGTATTTCCAGATAGTCATAAAAGGACACCAGCCGGGCAATCTCCTGGTCCGGGGCATCGTTTAACACTGCCTGGTACAGCTCTCCGGCCTCACAGGCGCTGCCGATGAGCAGGCCCTCCCGGTGTTTTAAAAACACGCTCTTTGGCACACGGGGACTGCGGTGGTAATACTTAAGATGGGACAGGGAAACCAGTTTATACAGATTCACCCGCCCAGCCTCACTTGTGGCCAGGATAATGGCGTGATAGGTGGGCAGTTTCTTAATCTGGTCCTCTGACACACTTCCCTGCCGGTTCAGCTCCTCCAAATCGTAGATCTCCCTCTCCCGGCACATGTCCACGAATTTTACGAAAATCTCCGCTGTGCAGGCCGCGTCGTCCACTGCCCGGTGATGATTGTATAGGGGAATCTGCAGGGCCTTGGCAACGGTATCCAGCTTAAACCGGTTTAACGCGGGAAGGAGAAACCGGGCCATTCCCACTGTGTCCACAGAAGTAAAATCAAAAGGAAGCCCCAGCCGCTGGCAGTTTCTCTCCACAAATCCCACGTCAAAGGAGGCATTGTGCGCCGCCAGCACAGCCCCTTGGCAGAATTTTAGAAATTCCGGCAGCACAGTCTCAATATCCGGCGCGTCCATCACCATGGAATCCGAGATTCCTGTCAGCTGTTCGATCCGGTAAGGAATGGGCACATGGGGGTTGACAAATGTGGAAAAGCGGTCCGTAATCCGCCCATCCTCCACCAGCACTGCCCCGATTTCAATAATCTGATTGGCCAGGGGGCTGAAACCTGTGGTCTCCAGGTCAAACACCACAAACCTGCCGGAGAAATCCTGCCCTTTCCCGTTTTCCACCATGCCTTTTGTGTCATCCACCAGGTAGGCTTCCATGCCGTAAATCACCTTAAAGTCCGCCTCCGGAGGCACGCATCCCCCCCAGGCGTCAAAACAGTGGAACGCTTCCGGGAAGGACTGCACCACCCCATGGTCTGTGATGGCAATGGCCTTATGCCCCCACTCGTAAGCCCGTTTCACCAGGTCTTTGGCATCTGTTACCCCGTCCATATCGCTCATCTTGGTATGGCAGTGGAGCTCCACCCGCTTTTCCGGATTGGTGTCCATCCGCTTTGCCGTAAAATCAGAGATTTTCCGGATTCCCCTCACTGACCCGATGGTCAGTTCCCCGTCAAAGCGGTCAATGGTGGTGACTCCTTTGATTTTCAGAAAAGCTCCTGTATGGACAGATTCTTTTATCTGGGGAACCAGCGTGCCCTCCAGAAACATTTTCACCACAATGGTGTCTGTAAAATCCGTCACTGCAAAAATCAGAATCTTCTTTTCCCCCCGGATCTCCCGCTCGTCATAGGAAATCACTTTTCCCCGGATAATCACTTCCCCCATCTCCCCGGCAATGGTCTCCAGGGGAACCGCATCCCCCTCAAAATCCCTGCCGTAGACCAGACTGGGATCGCCGGAGCGTCTGGCAGCCTCCTGGGCAGTTTTTCCGGCTGGCACCTTCTTCTTGGGCTGCCTGGGTTCCTCCCCCGCGCTTTCCTTGGAGGCGCGGCGGATCACCTGCTCCACTTCCTGCTGGATTTTCTTTTCCGCATTCCTGCGGTATCTGCTCTCCTCATGGGCTGTAAATTCCGGCTCCACTTTCAAATCCATGCCGCAGCGCTCGCAGAATACTTTCTCCAGGTACTCCACCAGAACTTCCCCTTTCTCCCGGGCCACCATGGAATCCGGAATCCGAAGGCGCAGGCTGTGCTCCTGGGAAAATTCCATCTGTGACGCCTGGAACAGGTTGTGCTCCAGCTGGTTATAAGCCTTCAGCTCCAAGAGCATGCTGGATTTATAAATATCCATAAAATTTTCCGGCGTATACTGACGGGACAGAAGAAAACGCTCGATGATTTTCACTTTCACATCCGTCTGTCCGAAAAACTGGCGGCGTATCTGTTCCTCCAGCTGAAAAATATACTTCTTATGAATCCACCGGTCGCTGGAGAGATAAACTCTCAGAAGGGTCCTCTCCCGGTTACAGGTCACCCGGGTGACAAAAGCCGCCTCCAGCCATTCCCTCACATTGCCATCCACTTTCAGATTGGGAAATACTTCGAAAAACTTTTTATCCATTTTCACCAGCCCCTATTCCTTCCAGTGCAGCAGTTCCTCTTTCAGACAGCCCAGAATCTCTGATTCCGGCACCTTTTTTATAATCTCTCCTCTGCGGAACAAAAGGCCCACGCCTTTTCCCCCGGCAACGCCGATATCTGCTTCTCTGGCCTCTCCCGGCCCATTGACGGGACAGCCCATCACCGCCACTTTGATATTCAGGGGCATGTCCTGGACCATCTGTTCCACCTGGCTGGCCAGGCCGATTAAGTCAATCTCCGTGCGGCCGCAGGTAGGACAGGAAACCACTTCCACTCCTTTCCTGCGCAGTCCCAGGGTCTTCAGAATCATCTTCGCGGATTTAATCTCCTCCACCGGAGGCCCTGTGAGAGATACCCGGATGGTATCCCCGATTCCCTGATAGAGAATAATTCCCAGCCCTACAGCGGACTTGATATTTCCTGAATACAGGGTTCCCGCTTCCGTGATTCCCACATGAATGGGGTAACGGGTCTGCTGCGCCAGCAGCTCATGGGCTCTCACACACATGTTCACATCAGAGGATTTGATGCTGATCACCAGATTGTCGTAGTCAAACGCTTCCACCATACGCACCTTGTCCAGAGCGCTCTCCACCAGCCCTTCGGCCGTGACTCCCTGGTATTTCTTCAGCAGCTCCTTTTCCAGTGATCCGCTGTTCACCCCCACCCGGATGGGAACCTGGCGCTTCCTGGCCGCCTCCACCACAGCGCCTATCCGTTCCCGGCCGCCGATATTTCCCGGATTAATCCGAATCTTATCCGCGCCGTTTTCCATAGCCGCAATAGCCATGCGGTAGTCAAAGTGGATATCCGCCACAAGGGGGATATGAATCTGCTGTTTGATTTTTGCCAGAGCCTGGGCCGCTTCCTGGGTGGGCACGGTACAGCGGATGATCTCACAGCCTGCCTCCTCCAGCTCCAGAATCTGTTTTACTGTGGCCTCCACGTCCTCAGTCTTGGTATTGGTCATAGACTGAATCCGGACAGGACTGCCTCCCCCGATTTGACAGCCGCCGATGGTTACCACTTTTGTATGCTCTCTGTGCATGATTTCCTCCAGTCCCCGGACACACTCCAGAATACGTTATTTCTGGATTTCCAGCAGTTTATGTTTTAATTCGTTCTCCATCTTCTGTAGCTGAACTTCCGCCTCTGCCCGCTTCTGATGGCCTTCTTTCTGAATTTTCAGCACCTCGTCCAGGGTCTGAATCAGGGACTCGTTGGTGTGTTTTAAAGTCTCCATGTCCACGATTCCCCGTTCAGACTCTTTCGCAGTCTCGATAGTGGCCATTTTCAGCGTATCCGCATTTTTCTTCAGCAGTTCATTGGTCATATCAGTCACCGCCCGCTGTGCCCTGGCGGCATCGTGGGAATGGGCAATTCCCAGCGCCAGCACCATCTGGCTTTTCCACAGGGGAATGGTGTTTACCAGGGTGGTCTGAATCTTCTCCACCA
Source organism: uncultured Lachnospiraceae bacterium (assembly GCA_947651335.1). Taxonomy (GTDB): domain Bacteria; phylum Bacillota; class Clostridia; order Lachnospirales; family Lachnospiraceae; genus MGBC164599. Next base: position 851 of record CANSYV010000077.1, on the reverse strand, counting down.
TCATGGTATCGTTATTTTGAACCAGCCTGATCTGGGGCGCTGTCTGAATGGAAATCATCCGGGTCAGATCCAGGTCATGAATCTTTTTCTCAAACCGGTTGCACATACTGTCCAGATCCTTCGCCGCCTGGGCGTCTTCCGGCAGGCCGCTGGCCTGGGCTTTGTCCATCAGCTCTTTTAACTGGGTACTGCGGACTTCATTCAGCTTTTTCTTCCCTGCCAGTATATACATGGATAATTCTTTGTAATAATTCAAATTCAGCGCGTACATTTTATCCAGTGTGGCAGTGTCTTTCATCAGACGCACCTGATGTTTCTCCAGGGATTCCACAATCCGGTTCACATTTACCTCTGCCTTGGCATACTTGGCTTTCATGGCGCTGATTTTATTGGCATTCTTTTTGAAAAAGCCAAGAAATCCCTTTTCTTCTTCCTGGTCGTCAAATCCTTTCAGCTCCTGAACCAGATTCAGAATCAAATCCCCGGCTTCCCCCAGCTCCTGGGTCTCCACATTGGACAGGGCCGCTTCTGAAAAATCCGCCATTTTCTTCTGGGTGCTCACTCCATACTGGAGAATCAGATTGCTGTTGGTCAGGTCAATCTGTTTGGCAAAATCATCCACCATTTTCTGTTCCTGGGGAGTCAGCTTGGGCTCCTCCACTTTCACCTCCGGCTCCTTCACCGGTTCCTCCACCGGAAGGGACGGCTCTATCTCCGGTTCCAATGTCAGTGTGGGAACCGGCATCTCATCTGCAAAAGCATCAAAACTTTTCATTTCCTCGCTCATATCAATTTCTCCTTTGTCTTGGATTGTTATTTCGAATTAGCGCTTCCTCGCGTTTGTCCGCGCC
>CANSYV010000076.1 GCA_947651335.1 uncultured Lachnospiraceae bacterium | reverse complement strand
AGGAGGAAATAAAAATGGCAAAATTGACAACAGAAGAATTTATTGCAGCAATCAAAGAATTGACTGTATTGGAGCTGAATGACCTGGTAAAAGCCTGTGAAGAAGAATTCGGTGTATCTGCGGCAGCAGGTGTTGTTGTGGCAGCAGCAGACGGAGCAGGCGCTGGCGGACAGGCTGAAGAGAAAGATGAATTTGACGTAGAACTGGCAGAAGTAGGCCCGAACAAAGTTAAAGTTATCAAAGTTGTTCGTGAAATCACAGGTTTAGGTCTGAAAGAAGCTAAGGAAATGGTAGACGGCGCTCCCAAGGTAGTAAAAGAAGGCGCATCCAAGGCTGAAGCTGATGAGATCAAAGAAAAATTAGAAGCAGAAGGCGCAAAAGTGAACTTGAAATAATCCGCCGTGAAAGGCTGGAAAAACCGCTGTACAGGTACCACCTGCCACAGCGGTTTTTACATTTCATGGTTAAAAAAGATTAAGAAACTCTTGACGAAATTTCAATAGAATATTAATATTATAGGAAGTGAATGCCGGGCAAATAATAAGCAAATGTTTCATAAATATGAAGAATATTACAAAATCTACAAATTTTCATCACGTTTGTTCGGTAAAATATTAACAGGGGTACTGCTATGGCAATCAATGTACGAAACATAACCAAATCGTTCCGAAATGAAGAAATGGAACGGTTGTCAATCCTCCGAAACATTTCTTTTCAGATTGAAAATCAGGAATTTGTCTCTTTTGTGGGACCGTCAGGATGTGGAAAGTCTACACTGCTTCGAATAATCGCGGGTTTTTTGAAGGCAGATGAAGGAGCTGTGGAAATAGATGGAAAAGAGATAGAGGGGCCTGGGAAGGACCGGCTGATGGTTTTCCAGGACTATGTCTTGTTTCCATGGAAATCTGTTTGGAATAATATTGCCCTGGGTCTGAAGCTGGGGAAAAATGATAAGGAATACGTCAAAAGCAGGGTGGCCTGGGCCATTGATATGGTGGGGCTTAACGGGTTCGAGAAATCGTATCCCCATCAGCTCTCAGGCGGCATGAAGCAGAGGGTGGCAATTGCCAGGGCGCTGGTGATGGAGCCGAAGATTCTGTTGATGGACGAGCCCTTCGGTGCGCTGGATTCATTTACCAGGATGAGGCTTCAGGATGAGCTGGTGCGTATGTGTGATAAGAAGGAATTTACCACCTGCCTGGTTACCCATGATTGTGAGGAAGCGGTTTATCTCTCAGACCGCATTTTAGTTTTTACGGATTCGCCGGCACAGATTCGGGATGTGGTCTGTGTGGACCTGCCCAGGCCCAGGAAACGGACGGACCCCAGATTTATCCAGCTGAAAGATGAGGTACAGGAACTGGTGATGGAAACCTGGAAAAATGAAAAGGAACGGCTGTCATAATGGAAGAGATCAGATTTGCGGATTTAATAGAAAAGCAGGCCCGGCGCTATGGGGAGCGCTGTTTTATCACCTGCGGTTTAACAGGACAAAAGGTCAGCTACGCGCAGTTTTGCAGGCTTGTGAAGGAGCAGGCCCAGGAGCTTCGCAGGCTGGGTGTGGAAAAGGGAGACAAAGTTCTGCTGTTTATGGATAACAGCGTGGAATTCGCGGTACTATACTTTGCCGTGACCGTGTGCGGGGCAGCAGCTGTTCCCGCCAATACACTGTTAAAGGAGAAGGAGCTGCTCTATTTACTGACGGATGCACAGGTGAGAGCGGTGATTACAGAACCGGCTTACAGGGAAATCTTCAGCAAAAGTCCAGGGGAGCTGGTGGAGGAATCCCATGAGACAGCGCCTTTTGGCAGGGAGATACAGGTACTGCTTCTGAAGGCATGCCCAGCGGAGGAAAATGCCCCCTGTTCCCAGAGGGAGGATACGGCCATGCTTCTGTATACCTCCGGGACCACAGGCAATCCCAAAGGGGTGATTTTAAGCTATGCAAATCTGCTGGCCAAGGCAGAGCATATCCAGGGTGCCCATGGGCTGACCCAGGAGGATGTATGTCTGTGTGTGCTCCCGTGGTTTCATATCAATGGGCTTGTGATTACCCTGATCACGCCCCTGTACTGCGGGGGGCAGATTGTCATTGGCGGGAAATTCAGCGTCAGCAGATTCTGGAAGGATATTGAGAAATACCGTGTGACCTGGTTCAGCGGGGTCCCCACCATGTATTCCCATCTGCTGGCAAAGGGAATTCCAGAGGACACGGATTACAGCAGCCTGCGGTTTGCCAGGTCTGCGTCATCTCCCCTGCCGGTGTCTGTGCTGGAGAAGTTTGAGAGTATCTGCCAGGTGCCTGTGATTGAGTCTTATGGGATTACGGAAGGGTGCAGCCAGATTACCACCAATCCCATGCCTCCCAGGGCCAGGAAACCCGGGTCAGTGGGACTGCCTTTCGGAAACAGGATAAAGATTGTGGACAATGAGGGCCGGGAGCTTCCCTGCGGCCAGGTGGGAGAAGTGCTGATGCAGGGAGATAATATTACCTGCGGGTATTATCATAAGGAAGAGGAAACCAGGAAGGCTTTCAGCGGGGAATGGTTTCATTCAGGGGACCTGGGGTATCTGGATGAAGAAGGTTATCTGTTCCTGGACGGCAGAATCAAGGAACTGATTAACCGTGCGGGGGAGAAGTTCCCGCCCAGGGAAGTGGACGAGATTCTTTACCAGATGGAAGGTGTGGAGCTGGCCGCTGTGGCGGGGGTGCCGGATGCGGTCTACGGTGAGGAAGTGGCTGCTTTTATTAAGAAGAAAGACGGCGCTGTACTGGATGCCCAGATGGTCCAGGAATTCTGTAAGGACAAGATTGCGTCGTATAAAGTACCCAGGAAGGTGTATTTCCTGGATGACCTTCCAAAAGGGGGAAACGGTAAGATTCAGAGGCTGAAACTTGTAGAGAGGTACAAGAAAGGAGAGTTTAAATAATTATGAAAAACTGGAGAAAGATCATGGCAGCAGGATTGCTGTGCACATTAGTATTGACGGGATGCGGTTCCTCCAGCAGCGGGGAAAGCGGACAGGCCAGTGAAGAAGCAGTGGAAACCCAGGAGGCTGATGAAAGTGAAGAAGGTCAGGAGGCCGCTGAGGATGAGGAGAGTCAGGTGGAAGCAGCAGATGAGGATGGGGCTTCCAAGGACGGGGCAGAAGCTATCCGTGTGGGTTCCAACCGTGCCATGGGCACAGCAACGCCTTTTGTGGCTCAGGAAAACGGTCTGCTGGAAGAAAGCGGGCTGGATATTCAGGTGTCCGAGTTTTCTGACGGCGCGGCTTTGATGGAGGCTTTTGCGGCAGGGGAGCTGGATATTGCCATTGTGGGAATTGGACCAGTGGCAACCTGGATCTCCAAAGGTGTGGATATGAAGATCGTTGCCTCTGCCAATGGGGGCGGCCATGTGCTGATGACCCGGAAAGACACAGGGATTGAGACAGTGGAAGACTTAAAAGACCACATGGTGGCCGAGCCGGGGATTGCCACTGTGACAGATGCCATGCTGAGAAGTAAGATCTTAAAAGAGGCAGGTCTGGACCCGGAAATGGATCTCACCTTGATTCCTGGTATGAAACCTGCGGATATGGCCAGTGTGCTTATGGCTACTAAGGAAGTGGACGCCATGATTACCTGGGAGCCCTTTGCCGCTCAGGCGGAGGCCGATTACGGAGATGACATTCAGGTGGTTTATGACTGCGGCAAAGAGATTAAGGACGAGACCGGTTCCGATAATTTCTATCCTGTCAATGTGGTTGTGGCTTCTCAGGATTTTATTGACAATCACATGGACCAGCTGAAGTCCTTTATGGAAGTTTACAAGGAAACCGTGGACTTTATCAACACAGACCCGGAGGCGGACAGTGTTCTGGCCAAGACCCTTCAGATGGAGGAGAGTGTTGTGAAAGATGCCAGAGACCGGGTGGATTACACATATGAAATTGATGAGGAAGCTTCCCTGGAGACCCTGCAGTGGTCAAAAGATATGGGATATATAGATGAAGTACCGGCAGCAGAAGAGTTGTTTTATGAAGTACAATAATATAGGAGAGGTTTTATAGATCACATGAAAGGTAAGATAAAACCGTTTCTGCAGGGGTGTCTGGCGATAGCGGCCCTGGTGGGCCTGTGGGCGCTGGCATCGAAAACAGGCATTTTCGGGAAGATGGACCCCGAAGATGCCGAGCTGCTGCTCCCCATGCCCCAGGTGGTGTGTGAGGAATTTTGGGAGCTGCTGAAATCCGGCTATCTGCTTTCGAATATCTGGGTGAGCATGAAGCGGGTATTGGTGGGATTTGGCATCGCGGTGCTGATTGGACTGCCCCTGGGGATTTTTATGGGAATGAGTGTGACTGTGCGCAATTTCATCTATCCGCTGGTGCGCTTCTTTTCCCCCATTCCAGGAGTGGCGTGGGTGCCGCTGGCTATTTTGTGGTTCGGACTGGGGGACCGTGCAGCTATTTTTATCATTGTGATGGGGTCCCTGTCACCGATTATTATCAATTCCCTGCAGGGAGTGCTGAATGTTGACAGGAGTCTGTACGATGCGCTGCATATGATGGAAGCCAATGGGTGGCAGGTGGTTTACCACTGTATTGTGCCCAGCATTGTACCCTATGTAATCTCCGGGTTTCGTCTGGGCCTGGGGTTTGCCTGGAGGGTTGTGATTGCCGCGGAAATGGTGGGTGTGCCCAAGGGCCTGGGGTATGTGCTCAGCGTGGGCAGGAATACTGCCAATACGTCGGTTACGATTATTACGATTATCAGTCTCGGGATTATCATGATGCTTATGGAGGAAGTCCTGTTCCGCGTGCTGGAAAATCGTACCAGTAAATGGAAGCAATGGGAGTAAAGAGGGGTTATGATTTTTTCATCGTATGAGTTTGTGCTGGGATTTTTCCCGGTTGTTTTTGCCGTATATTGGATACTAAACCGGTTTCGCTATTATCACTTATCGAAGATATGGATGGCTGTGGCTTCGTTCTATTTTTACGCCCAGGGAAGCCCTGATTTCTTTGTCTTCTTTCTGGGAAGCGTCACGGCCAATTATGTAGTGGGCACCACATTGTGTAAAATGCAGGAGGATTCCTATCTGACTCAGCGCAGGATTTTGATGGCTGTGGGGGTCCTTGGCAATGTGGCTCTTCTGGGATATTATAAATATTATGATTTCTTCATTGAAAATGTAAATGCCCTGACTGGTCTGGACTTTGCAATGAAGAATATCGCCCTGCCTATCGGTATTTCCTTTTTCACGTTCCAGCTGATCGCGTTTCTGGTGGACTCTTACAGGGGCCTGACCAAAGAGTACAATGTGCTGGATTATCTGTTGTTTATCACCTTTTTCCCCCAGTTGATTGTGGGGCCTATTGTTCATCATAAAGAGATGACGGTTCAGTTCGAAGACGAGGGCAACATGCGTCTCAACTATAAGAACATAGCGCTGGGCATTTTTATCTTTGCCATCGGACTGGGGAAGAAGATGCTGCTGGCAGATCCGCTGAACAACAATGCGGCGGAATTCTATGGGGCAGTGGGAGACCAGGTAACCATGTGGCAGGCATGGTTTTATACCCTGGAGTATTCTATTTCTTATTATTTTGACCTGTCCGGGTATACCGATATGGCCATTGGGCTGGGGCTGTTCTTTAATATCCGCCTTCCGGAGAACTTCAATGCGCCTTTTCGGTCCAGGAATTTTAAGGAATACTGGCAGAGGCAGCATATGACCCTGTCCCGGTTCCTGGGTGGATATGTATTTAAGAATGTATTCCGCAAGGGAAGTAAATGGCGCAACTATTATGTGGCTACCATGGCCACGTTTTTGGTGTCTGGTATCTGGCACGGCGCTGGATGGAACTTTATTATCTGGGGAATTATGAACGGCGTTCTGGTATGTATCAGCGCCTATCTGGCGTACCATAAGAAGGAGCCTCCCTTCCTGGTGGGCTGGTTTTTCACCTTTATCTTCATTGTGCTGACCCGCGTGATCTTCGTGGCAGTGGACATGCACGATACTATGGTGGTCTATAAAGCCATGTTCGATGTGAAAAGCCTGATGGAAATGGGATGGGCGCAGGTATCGTCTGCCTGTCTGGCGTTTGGCTATGAGAATTATCAGCTGATGCTCATCAGCCTGGCCGGTCTTTTGATCTGCTGGTTTGCGCCTACCACAAAACATATGGCAGAACGGTTTAAGCCGGATTTGAAACATTTTATTTTTACTGCTGTTCTGCTGGCCATCTGTTTTGCCAGGATGAACCAGGTAGTAGAATTTTTGTATTTCCAGTTTTAAGAGAGGAGCGGGGAGTCCTTGAAGTATAAGAAGTGGATGTTGGGGATGCTTGCCTTTGCCATATTGGTGCTGGCAGGTATCGGTTCTTTGAATTATTTTGTTGATCCGTATGATTATTTTGCCTATGTGAGCGGAGATTATAAGGACTTGTCACCTGTGGATGGAAAAACGGGTTATGTCCGTCTGCTGAAGCTTACCCATGTGAAAAAGTTTGCTGACCAGTATGAAGCGTATATACTGGGAGGTTCCAAGGCGGGGTCTTATCGGACAGAGAAGCTGGCCCAGATGGATGGATACCGCTATTATAATATGCATGAGTCTCTGGGAACTTTTCATGAGTATGAGGAAACGGTAAAGTATCTGCTGGAGATTGATGACCCAAAGAAAATCGTTTTGAATATCAGCGGACGTGAATCTACCAAATACGACCTGCAGGCGGACGGAGCGGCGGTGAATCAGTTTCCGGCGGTGATGACGGGGGAAGAACCGTGCCACGTAAAGAACATATTCAAAAAAGAGATGTATTGGCAGAC
>CANSYV010000075.1 GCA_947651335.1 uncultured Lachnospiraceae bacterium | reverse complement strand
GAATGCCTGCCCCAGAATCTGGACACCTTTCCCCATCTGGAAATCGAACAGGCCTATCTATGCACAGAACCCGTTGTCCGCATCCGCAGACAGGATAATGACTATTACCTGACCTACAAGTCCAAAGGCCTGATGGTCCGCGAGGAATACAACCTTCCTCTGACCGAAGAATCCTACAGCCATCTGCGGGAAAAAGCAGACGGAATCCTCATCCAGAAGACCCGTTATCAGCTCCCTCTCCCGCAAAATCTAACTATCGAATTGGATGTGTTCCATGGCAGATACGAAGGGCTGTTACTGGCGGAAGTGGAATTTCCCAATGAGGCCTCAGCCCAAGAATTCACCCCGCCTGACTGGTTCGGGGAAGATGTAACCTTCTCCTCCCGCTATCACAACAGCACCCTGAGCCAAGGACTTTCTCACATCTGACGGGATTTTGCCGCGCATGCCCGGGACGCCTCTATAATACTGCTGCGGAATCCCTTTTCCTCCAGCACCTGGACAGCCGCAATGGTGGTGCCCCCGGGCGAACATACCATATCTTTCAATTCACCTGGATGCATTCCTGCCTCCAGCATCAACTTCGCGCTGCCGTAAACAGCCTGGGCCGCAAATTCATAAGCCATCTTTCTGGGCATTCCGTCCGCCACCGCCGCATCTGCCAGGGCTTCAATGAACATGAACACAAATGCCGGGGAACTGCCGCTGACTGACACCACCGCATCCATCATGGACTCCGGAACCACCTCTGCCCTGCCAAAGCTTTCAAAAATCCTTCTGACCATGCCCAGTTCTTCCTCTGTCACATTCTCATTGGCACAAATGCCAGTCATCCCCGCCCCCGCCTGGGCAGGCGTGTTTGGCATGGTGCGGACCAGCTTCACATCTTTCACAAAGCATTCCTCCAGCCAGTGAATGGTTTTCCCCGGTGCTATGGTTACAATCAGATGGCTGCCTGTCACTCGATCCCGTATCTGCCGGATCACCTGCTGATAATACTGCGGCTTCACTGCCAGTACAATACATTTGCACTCCTCCACTACCCGCAGATTATCCTGCACCGCCTCAACACCGAAAGACTCCCTTGCCCGCCGGCAGCTTTCCTCCGACAAATCAGAGACAATCAGATGCTCCCTGTCCAGCAGCTTTTTATCCAAAATTCCTTTCATCATCGCGGATGCCATATTTCCGCAGCCAATAAATCCCAGCTTCATTTCTTATCCCTCCTAAGGAGCTGTAGAAAATTTTTCCTACAGCTTCTAAACTCTTTTAAAAAAGACGTGCAAAAAGCAGCCGCTTCTCGCTCGTCTTTTTTCGTACTCTTTATAATAGTGCCAACAGTGCCGTTCAACCGCCTCTTCCAAACAAATCCGCCAGAGGCCGGGTGGTATTTTCCAAATTCTGAATAGCCGCATTCAGACTCTCCAGGTCCAGCTGATTCAGCTTATCCATTGTCTGGCTCATATCCTCCTGGCTGGTCTTAGCCAATTCATCAATATTTTTAATCATATCCGATAAATTCGTATCCTCCAGCTCTTTCATCAGCCGGTTGGCACTGCTCAATGACTGGACTGCCGGGGGCAGTACAATCACCATAGCCGCAATCAGAACCACCACTGCAATCCCGATGATTCCCGATACGATTCTGGACATCCGCAGCTGTTTCTTCATCACTTTCAGCTGTTCTCTCAGCAGTGCTTCTGTATCTCTGTTCTGTTCTTCATACATATCATTCACCCCAAAACACGTATTAAATCAACCCGCCGGAGCTGCCTGTATTCATTGTGGTGTTAAATGCGGATAACGTCTGCATCTGCATCTGAAGCTTTGACATCTCCGCCAGGTATTTCACATCTTTGGCAGAAAATATCCCTTCGCTGTCTGTAGATGACGCCGCAGACTCAGCCGCTTTGCTCTTCTGGCTGACTGACACCTCCGCTTTCAGATCTTCTTCTGCATATTTAAGCACCTGCTTCACATAGTCATCCAGGCTCAGCTCCACATCTTTTCCCTTATAACTGGCTGCCGCCACATTGGCCGCATGGTAAGAGCGCACCGCCTGTTCCACATTCCCGCCGTTAAATTCTAATTTTCTCGCCAGAGAACGGGCCGCGCCCATGATGTTCTCCCTGGCATCGTAAATATTTTCAATCTCCAGACTCTCTGCCATGGCAGGCATGAGCTGCATGAGACCCTTTGCCCCGGACACACCCTCCGCATTGATATTAAAATCAGACTCCACTTTCGCAACAGCCCTGAGCAGATCCGCCGAAACACCATATTTTTCTTCCGCTTCCTCAAAGTATTCATTCAGCTCCTGCCCTGTGGCATGAGCTGTCCCTGTTGTCTTAAGGGAAGACGAGGACCCGCTGCTGCCCCCATAGAGAGCCGCGCAATAGGGGCACTCTCCCGATACTGTCTTTCCGTTCAGCATAGCTGCCAGCAGCACATTCTGGAAACTGCTGCCAGAAGACAGTCCGCCTGTCAATATATTATTCCCATAAGTAGAAGTATTACTATTCCCATATAAACCATTCAATGCCAACATCACACTGCTGGTGTCAAGTGCCATATTATCACCATCCATCTCTCATTCTCAAAATTCCCTATTAAGACCCTTATCATACCATACATTTTTAGAAATTACAACGAGTTTCACACAAAAAAGCCCGGCTTTTACTGTTCCGCGTATTTTAAGGCATTGACAGCAGAATTTCCGCAAGATATAATAAAGCAATTAGACGTAACTGTTCTGTAACTCCGTATCTTCACAGTTACAACAATCAGACTATATTTTCTGTCCGAACAAAGCAGTAAAACAGAATTTTTAGGAGGAACCTATGAACACTGAAAATATTTACCGAACCTGTACCATGGATCATATTTCAGAAGACCATGTGGGCAAAACCCTGAAAGCCGCCGGATGGGTGGAGAACATCCGTGACCACGGCGGCGTATCTTTCCTGGACCTGCGGGATATGTACGGTGTGCTGCAGGTAGTCATCCGGGACGCCGGACTCCTGGCAGGCATCAGCCGTGAAATGTGTCTCTGTGTGGAAGGGCCCATCCAGCACCGGGATGAGGAAACCTATAACCCCAAGATTCCCACAGGAACCATTGAGCTGGAAGCCCACACGATCCAGGTCCTGGGGAAAGTGTCCAGACAGCTTCCCTTCGAGGTGATGACTTCTAAAGAAACCCGGGAAGATGTCCGCCTGAAATACCGCTATCTGGACCTGAGGAATAAAAAAGTGCGGGATAATATGCTGTACCGCTCCCACATCATTAGTTTTATCCGGGAAAAGATGACCAGCATGGGCTTTCTGGAAATCCAGACACCGATCTTATGCGCTTCCTCTCCAGAAGGCGCCAGAGATTATATCGTACCATCCCGGAAGTTCAAAGGGAAATTCTACGCTCTGCCCCAGGCACCACAGCAGTATAAGCAGCTTCTCATGGTAAGCGGATTTGACAAATATTTCCAGATCGCTCCCTGCTTCCGCGATGAGGACGCCCGCGCTGACCGCTCTCCCGGAGAATTTTACCAGCTGGATTTTGAGATGAGCTTTGCCACACAGGAAGACGTTTTCCGTGTGGGGGAAGAAGTCCTCACCTCAACATTCCAGAAGTTCGCGCCAGAAGGCTATGAAGTCACCCCGGCCCCCTATCCTGTATACAGCTATAAACAGGCCATGCTGGAATTCGGAACAGACAAGCCCGATTTGAGAAATCCCCTGCGCATTGTGGATGTGACAGACTTTTTCCAAAAATGCACCTTCAAGCCCTTCCACGGCAAAACCGTCCGGGCCATCAAGGTACACGCAGATATGTCCAAGGGATTCCACCAGAAGCTTCTGAAATTCGCCACCTCCATCGGAATGGGCGGCCTGGGTTATCTGGAAGTTCTGGAGGATTTAAGCTACAAGGGCCCCATTGACAAATTCATCCCGGACGAAAATAAAAAAGAAATCGCCGAGATCGCAGGACTGGAGGCCGGAGATACCATTTTCTTTATCGCTGACAAGGAAGAACGTGCCGCCCTATATGCCGGACAGCTCCGCAGTGAGCTGGGAACCCGCCTGGATATCTGTGAGAAAAATGCTTATCGTTTCTGCTACATCAATGACTTTCCAATGTACGAATACGATAAGGATGAAAAGAAATACATCTTCACCCATAACCCATTCTCCATGCCCCAGGGCGGACTGCAGGCTTTACAGGAGAAAAAACCGGAGGAAATTCTGGCCTATCAATACGATATCGTGTGCAACGGGATCGAATTATCCTCTGGGGCCGTGCGGAACCATGACCTGGAAATCATGGTGAAGGCATTTGATATCGCCGGTTATACTGAAGACGACCTTCGGGAGAAATTCGGCGCATTGTATGAAGCATTCCAGTTCGGCGCACCGCCTCATGCCGGAATGGCACCGGGAATCGACCGCATTGTCATGCTGCTTCGCAATGAGGAAAATATCCGGGAGGTGATCCCTTTCCCCATGAACGGCAACGCACAGGACCTGATGTTTGGCGCCCCCAGCGAGGTATCCGAGATGCAGCTGAGGGAAGTTCATGTGAAAATCAGATAAGACAATCAAAAGACGGACAGGAGGCTGCTTTTACCTCCTGCCCGTCTTTTCTATTTCAGTTTCGCGATCATTTCGCCCGCCTTCACCTGCTGTCCTTCTGATACATAGATTCTCTCCACCACGCCGGCTGACAGTGCCAGAATGTTGGTCTCCATCTTCATGGCCTCAATCACAGCGATAGGCTGGTTTTCAGCAATGGTTTCTCCCTCTTTCACCAGAATCTTAATAATATTTCCAGGTATATTTGCTCCGATTTCCATCGGGTCATCCACATCCGCGTAGAGAACCGCATTGTGGGCATTGACCGTTATACTGGTGTCTTTGATCTTTATAATACGCCGGTTTCCATTGACTTCGAAGATGGCCTCCCTGTTCCCCTCGCTGTCAACTGCCTTTACTTCCTGCAGTTTCACCATCATAATGTGGCCTTCTTCAAATTTCACCTCACAGGTTTCCCCTTCACTCAGTCCGTGGAAGAAAATATCAGAGCCCATGTGGCGGAAATTGCCGTCTTTTCGGATGCTCTTTACAAAATCTTCATATACTTTTGGATAAAGGGCATAGCTGATAACCTCTCTCAATGTCCCCTCCAGTCCCAGACTGTCCTGGAGATACTTCCGGATATCGTCGAAGTCCTCAGGCGGCAAAAGCTCGCCCGGTCTCTGGGTAATCGCCGGTTTGTCTTTTAACACCAGTTTCTGAAGTTTTTCGGGGAAACCGCCCTCCGGCTGGCCCATCATACCTTCAAAATAAGACACCACGGAATCCGGGAAATCAATTCCGGCAGCTTTCTCGTAGATATTTTCCGGTGTCAGTTCATTTTGAACCATGAAGATGGCCATATCCCCCACCACTTTCGAAGTGGGAGTCACTTTCACAATATCTCCCAGCATGGCGTTGACCGTTTTATACATATCTTTTACTTCATCGAATTTATACCCCAGCCCGAAGCTCTCCACCTGAGGTTTCAGGTTAGAATACTGCCCGCCGGGAATCTCATACTTATATATCTCTGCAGTGGAAGTCACAAGCTCTGACTCGAAGCCTCCATATACAGGCCGTACATCTCTCCAGTATTCCGCAATCTTCTGCAGTTTATCCGGGTCGAGTCCTGTGTCCCTGTCACTGTTCTGAAGTGCAGCCACCACAGAATTCAACGCAGGCTGAGAGGTAAGGCCGCTCATAGAGTTAAATGCAGCGTCCACAATATCCACACCTGCCTGTGCCGCCATAAGAATGGCCGCCACGCCGTTTCCTGAAGTATCGTGTGTATGTAAATGAATGGGAATGCCGATTTCCTGCTTCAGCGTCTTGATCAGTTTCGCGGCAGCCATGGGTTTTAACAGGCCTGACATGTCCTTGATTCCCAGGATGTGGCTGCCCTGTCTCTCCAGTTCTTTCGCCATCCGCACATAATAATCCAGATTATACTTCTCTCTGGATTCATCCAGAATGTCTCCGGTATAACAAATACACGCCTCCGCGATTTTCCCCTGGTTCAAAGTCTCATCCAATGCGATTTCCATTCCCTGAATCCAGTTGAGGGAATCGAAGATACGGAACACATCAATCCCTGAACGGGCGGCCTCTTTCACAAACTCCCGTATCACATTATCAGGATAATTCTTATATCCCACTCCGTTTGCACCGCGAATCAGCATCTGAAACAGAATATTTGGCATCTTCTTACGCAGAGTATCAAGCCTCTCCCACGGTGATTCCTTCAGGAACCGATAGGAAGTATCAAATGTGGCACCGCCCCACATTTCCAGGGAGAATAAATCATTGCCATATACGGAAACTGCCGGAGCGATCTTTTCCATATCCACAGTTCTCACCCTGGTGGCCATGAGAGACTGCTGGGCATCCCGCATAGTGGTATCTGTGATAAAAAGCTTCTGCTGATCATGTACCCAGCCGCTGAATTTCTCCGCTCCCATCTCATCCAGCATCTGTTTCGTTCCCCGGAGGCCCTCCACCTCTGACGGAGCAAACTTGGGAAATACAGGCACATTGAACTGAGGCTTCACTCCTTTTGTCTCATTGACAAATTTATTGCCCAAAAATTCCATAACCTTCTGCTCTGTGTCTTCCACTTTTTCAATATCCAGAAGCTCCGGATTATCAGCAATAAAGCCTGTGTCACAGGTTCCAGACGCAAAGTCCGGATGATTCAGCACATTGAGCATGAAGGCAATATTGGTCTTCACCCCTTTAATATCCGTCTCCCTCAGTGCCCGAATCGCCTTTCGTTTTTTGACCATGCATGTCTCTCCCTCCTTTCAGAGGGCCTCTAACAC
>CANSYV010000074.1 GCA_947651335.1 uncultured Lachnospiraceae bacterium | reverse complement strand
GATATCAGCGACATGGAGGATTTCTAATGTTGGTTAAAGATAACATTAGGCAAAGAAAAAAGAGGTGGATGTGGTAAGGTGCCACAGCAGCAGCGGTTCTGCGCTGAAGCAGATTCTGGAAGAATATTGTGCCTGACTGCAGATGATGTCAAGAAAAAACACTTGACAACAGTACACCAATGGGGTATGATAGGCAAGGTGATTTGCGGATGGAAGAAATTTTGATGCAGACTTTGCTGTTTGACTTTTACGGTGATCTGCTGACTGACAAGCAGCGGCAGGTATATCAGCAGGTTGTTCTGGATGATTATTCTCTCAGCGAGACTGCCCAGGAGCTGGGTATCAGCAGGCAGGGCGTCCACGATATGATTGGCAGATGCAGGAAGATTCTGGACGAGTATGAGAGGACACTGCATCTGGTGGAGCGGTTTATGAAGATCAGGGAACAGGTGCATCAGATTCAGAAACTTGCCAGAGAACATGAAATCGGGGAAATAGAAGCCATTGCCGGCAGAATCCTGGATGAATTGTAGCCGTATATAAGGGAGAAAGTGCATGGCCTTTGAAAGTTTAAGCGAAAAGCTGCAAAATGTGTTTACGAATTTAAGACGCAAGGGAAGACTGACCGAGGCGGATGTAAAAGCCGCTTTGAAGGAAGTGAAACTTGCTCTGCTTGAGGCGGATGTGAATTTCAAAGTGGTCCGGCAGTTCGTCAAGTCTGTGCAGGAGAGGGCAATCGGGCAGGATGTGATGAATGGTCTGAATCCGGGGCAGATGGTGATTAAGATTGTCAATGAACAGCTGGTGGAGCTGATGGGAAGCGAAACCGTGGAGCTGCCTCTGCAGGCGGGAGAGATTACCATTCTGATGATGGCCGGTCTTCAGGGCGCAGGAAAGACCACCACCGCCGCAAAACTGGCCGGAAAGCTGAAGTCCAAGGGAAAGGTTCCCCTTCTGGCCGCCTGTGACGTATACCGTCCTGCTGCTATCACCCAGCTGCAGGTAAACGGTGAGAAGCAGGGGGTGGAAGTGTTCACAATGGGCGATAAGCTAAGCCCGGTGGATATTGCAAAAGGGGCAGTAGAGCATGCCAAAGCCCAAGGCCAGAATGTGGTAATTCTGGATACAGCAGGACGTCTCCATGTGGATGAGGATATGATGCAGGAGCTTGCGGATATTAAGAAGCATCTCCATGTGCACGCAACCATTTTAGTGGTGGATGCCATGACCGGACAGGATGCGGTGAATGTATCAGAGACATTCCAGGAAAAAGTGGGAATAGACGGAGTCATTCTGACGAAGCTGGACGGGGATGCCCGGGGCGGGGCGGCGCTGTCCATCCGGGCGGTGATCGGAAAGCCCATTTTCTATGTGGGGATGGGAGAGAAGCTCACAGACCTGGAACAGTTCTATCCAGACCGCATGGCTTCCAGGATTCTGGGTATGGGCGATGTGATGAGCTTAATCGAGAAGGTGGAATCCCAAATCGATGAGGCGAAAGCCCTGGAAATGGAGAAAAAGTTCAAAAAGGCCGAATTCGGCTTTGACGATTACCTGGAAAGCATGCAGCAGATGAAGAATATGGGCGGAATTCAGAGCGTCCTGAGCATGCTGCCGGGAATGGGCGGGAAAATGAAAGAGCTGGAAAGCATGATTGACGAGAAGGACCTGAAGCACAAGGAGGCGATTATTCTCTCCATGACTCCACAAGAGCGAACCAATCCCTCTCTGTTAAATGTTTCCAGAAAGAAAAGAATCGCCAGAGGCTGCGGGCTTGATATCTCGGAAGTGAACCGGATGGTCAAGCAATTCGAACAGGCAAAGAAAATGATTAAGCAGATGCCCGGAATGATGGGTGGAAAAGCAGGAAAAAGAGGCGGTTTCAGACTGCCGTTTTAGAAAAACAGATTATGGAGGTAAATGAAAAATGGTAAAAATCAGATTGAGAAGAATGGGACGTAAGAAAGCTCCTTTTTACAGAATTGTTGTGGCAGATTCCAGATCTCCCAGGGACGGAAGATGTATCGAGGAAATCGGGACCTATGACCCCAACTGCAATCCCAGCGCTTATAAAGTAGATGAAGAAAAAGCAAAGAAATGGCTGGCTACAGGCGCTCAGCCCACAGAAGTAGTGAGCAAAATCTTTAAACTGGCTGGAATCGAGAAATAGAGACTCTGCAATCAATGGTACCGGGGAGGGATATCTTGAAAGATTTGGTGGAAGTAATTGCAAAAGCACTTGTGGAAAATCCAGACGAAGTGGTAGTAACGGAAACCGAAGAAGAGGATACCATCTATGTGGAACTGAAAGTGGGATCTTCGGATATGGGAAAAGTAATCGGCAAGCAGGGCCGTATTGCGAAAGCCATACGCACCGTGGTAAAGGCTGCATCATCCAAGACGGATAAAAAAGTGGTAGTAGATATTATGTAACAGGAATCGGGGCCGTTTCAAAAGAGTTTTTGGGACGGCCTTAAAATTACGTTATTATGAAATGAGGGTTTTGCATGGAATCAATGCTTCAGGTGGGGGTGATCACCACCACACATGGAATACGCGGAGAAGTAAAGGTTTTCCCCACAACGGACACGGCCCGGCGCTTTTTGGAGCTGCAGTATGTATATCTGGAATCCGGCGGGGAATACCAAAAGCTGGAAATCCAGAATGTGAAATTTTTCAAGAAATTTGCCATATTAAAGCTCAGCGGCTTTCACGATATCAATGAGGCCGAAAAATATAAAGGAAAAGAATTGTGGATTCCCCGTGAAGAAGCCCAGCCATTGGAAGAGGACGAGTATTATATCGGCGATTTAATCGGTATGAAGGTGGTACTGGAGGACAAAAGTTCTTTCGGTGTATTGAAAGACGTGATGGAGACAGGGGCCAATGATGTGTATGTGGTGGAAACTGACCAGGGACAGGAAGTGCTGCTGCCTGCCATCGGTGAGTGTATCCTGGACATTGATGTGGAGTCAGAAACTATGACTGTGCACTTAATGAAAGGACTTATATAGGGGGCATCATGAGGTATCATGTATTAACTTTATTTCCGGAGATGGTTCTTGCGGGGCTTAACACCAGTATTATCGGAAGGGCCGCGGACCGGGGCATCATCAGCCTGAACGCGGTAAATATCCGTGACTATGCGGATAACGATTATGGGAAAATTGATGATTATCCATATGGAGGCGGAGCCGGCATGGTGATCCAGGCGGAACCGGTATACCGGGCTTATGAGGCTGTGGCCGCTTCTCTTGGGAATAAGCCCCGTGTTCTCCATATGACACCCCAGGGCCAGGTGTTTTCCCAGAAAATGGCTCAGGAGCTGGCTCAGGAAGAGGACCTGATTTTTTTGTGCGGCCATTACGAGGGGATTGACGAGAGGGTGCTGGAGGAAATTGTGACAGACCATGTATCCATCGGCGATTATGTCTTAACCGGAGGGGAACTGCCGGCCATGGTCATGATTGACGCCATATCCAGGATGGTGCCTGGAGTTTTGAATAATAAAGAGTCTGCACAGTTTGACTCCTTTCAGAACGGTCTGCTGGAATACCCCCAGTACAGCCGCCCTCAGGAATGGCATGGCCGGCAGGTGCCGGAAATTCTCCTGTCCGGCCACCATGCCAATGTGGAGGCATGGAGAGCCCAGCAGTCTTACCTGCGCACCAAGGAACGGCGGCCTGATTTACTAAAATAAGATAACCATAAAAATATTATGTAAACACAGAGAGGATGAGATAGCATATGGCTCAATTGTGGGGAGGGCGTTTTACGAAAGAAACCGACGAAATGGTATATCAGTTTAACGCATCCATTACTTTTGATCAAAGACTTTATGAACAGGATATCCGGGGAAGCATTGCCCATGCGTCCATGCTGGCCAAACAGGGGATTTTGACCAGGGAAGAAAAATGTGCCATTACAGACGGCCTGGAGCAGATTCTGGAAGATGTGAAAACAGGAAAATTAGAAATCAGCGAAAAATTCGAAGACATTCACAGTTTTGTGGAAGCCACACTGACAGAGCGCATCGGAGAGCCGGGTAAGAAGCTGCATACAGGGAGAAGCCGCAATGACCAGGTGGCTTTGGACATGAAAATGTATGCCAAGGATGAGACTCTGATGCTGGACGGGCTATTGCGGGAGCTTCTGCAGACCCTTCTGGGCATCATGGAGGAAAATTTGGACACTTATATGCCGGGCTTTACCCATCTGCAGAAGGCACAGCCCATTACGCTGGCCCATCACGTGGGAGCTTATTTTGAAATGTTCAAGCGGGACCGGGGGCGGCTTTATGATATGTACCAGCGGATGAACGTCTGTCCTCTGGGCTCTGGGGCGCTGGCAGGCACTACCTATCCTCTGGACCGGGATTACACGGCAGAACTTCTGAACTTTGACTGTGCAGCGCTGAACAGCATGGATGCGGTATCCGACAGGGATTATCTCATTGAGCTGTTGTCTTCTTTGGCTGCTGTCATGATGCATCTGAGCCGTTTCTGCGAAGAAATCATTATCTGGAACACCAATGAATATCAGTTTGTGGAGATAGACGACGCCTACAGCACAGGAAGCAGCATCATGCCCCAGAAGAAAAATCCGGATATCGCGGAGCTGATCCGGGGGAAGACCGGGCGGGTCTATGGAGCGCTGATGGCGCTTCTCACCACCATGAAGGGAACGCCTCTGGCATATAATAAAGATATGCAGGAAGATAAAGAGCTGGTATTTGACGCCATAGACACAGTAAAGGAATGTCTGGCTTTGTTTACCGGGATGATCGGCACTATGACCTTTCGGAAAGACCAGATGGAAAAGAGCGCGAAAAACGGCTTTACCAACGCCACAGACGCGGCAGACTATCTGGTGAGCCGGGGCGTGGCCTTCCGTGATGCCCACGGCATTGTGGGACAGCTGGTGCTCTACTGTATTGAAAATAATCTGTCTCTGGATGAAATGCCCCTGGAGGCATACAGGAAGATCAGTCCTGTGTTTGAGGAAGATATCTATGAAGCCATCAGCATGAAAAACTGTGTGGAACGCCGTACCACCCTGGGCGCTCCGGGAAAAGACGCCATGAAGGTGGTAATCGGCCTTTACAAAACATATCTGGAAGAAAATTGACTGGGAGAAATAAAGGAGAATGGCAATGAGTGAGAAATTGAAAGTTGGAATTTTAGGTGCGACAGGAATGGTGGGACAGCGGTTCATTTCACTGTTGGAGGGACATCCGTGGTTCCAGGTGGAGACATTGGCCGCCAGCGCCAGAAGCGCCGGGAAAACATATGAAGAAGCGGCAGGTTCCCGCTGGAAGATGAGCACCCCCATGCCTGAGTCTGTGAAAAAGATGGTGGTAATGAATGTAAGCGATGTGGAGCAGGTATCGGCAGGTGTAGATTTCGTCTTTTCCGCGGTAGATATGACAAAAGATGAGATACGTGCCATCGAGGAGGCTTATGCCAAAACAGAGACTCCTGTAGTCTCCAATAACAGCGCACACCGCTGGACACCGGATGTGCCTATGGTTATTCCGGAGATCAATCCCCATCATTTCGATGTAATTGAGGCCCAGAAGAAGCGTCTGGGAACCAAGAGAGGATTTATTGCGGTAAAGCCAAACTGTTCCATCCAAAGTTATGCGCCTGTGCTGTCCGCATGGCAGGAATTTGAGCCCTATGAGGCAGTTGCCACTACATACCAGGCAATTTCCGGGGCGGGAAAGACCTTCCAGGACTGGCCGGAGATGGAGCACAACATTATTCCTTACATTGGCGGCGAGGAAGAAAAGAGCGAAAAAGAGCCATTGAAGTTATGGGGAAAAGTGGCAGGCGGTGTCATTGAATCCGCAAAAGAACCAGTGATCACCAGCCAGTGTATCCGGGTTCCAGTGCTGGATGGCCATACAGCGGCAGTGTTTGTAAAATTCAGGAAGAAACCCACGAAAGAACAGCTGATTCAGGCCCTGAGAGATTTCCGCGGGGTGCCCCAGGAAATAAATCTGCCCAGCGCGCCAAAGCAGTTTATCCAGTATCTGGAGGAAGACAACCGTCCTCAGGTTTCCCTGGATGTGGACTTTGAAAACGGCATGGGCGTATCTGTGGGAAGGCTCAGGGAAGACACAGTATACGACTATAAATTCATCGGATTATCCCACAATACGGTGAGAGGCGCGGCCGGAGGCGCTGTTCTCTGCGCAGAGACTTTGAAAGCCAAAGGTTATATTACAAAAAAATAGAGACAAAAAGAGAAAGGCTGGTATCCAATGGTATCAGCCTTTTCATATGGTTCCTTATCTGTGTGTCTGGAATGTTTCCCGGACAGCCGTCTCCCCGGCCAAGAGCCAACGGTCCACATCTTCACTGTCTCCAAGAATATCATGGAATGCATGGTATTCGTCCACAATTCCCTGTCCATGGAAAACACAGTAAGCACCTGCGTCACTGCCCAGAGCCACAGCTGCCCCCAGACGGTATGCGGTACGGATATTTTCCGCCGCCGTCTCCCAGATGGGCCGCAGGGTATTGTCTGGAAAACGGCCGTTTCCCAGCAGATTGCGCACCGTCACCGCTGTGGGAACCCATATGGTATGGCTTTGTGACAAAGCCCTTACTGTTTCTTCATCCAGAAAATTTCCATGCTCCAGGCTGTCCACACCCGCTTCTATGGCAGTCATGGCCCCCTGCTTTCCGTTGGTGTGGGACATGACTGCCATTCCCTCCTCATGGGCAATATGTACCATCTCCCTGACTTCCTCTCTTGACAGAGGTTCTCCTGTCACAATGCCCTGATGGTCAAAGTCCATAATGCCGGTAGTCATAATCTTAATAAAATCAGCCTTCTGGCCAATGGCCTTCTTTACCAGCCCATAATATTCCTTCATATTCGAAAATCCATAGCCTACGATTTTCCCATACTGCCCC
>CANSYV010000073.1 GCA_947651335.1 uncultured Lachnospiraceae bacterium | reverse complement strand
CTGTTCTGTGATACTTCTTTTTCTGGAAGCCAGTTCGTTGAAATGCTGGGTAAGAAAATGCTGGCTCCTGACAGTACAGAGGACCAGATTCAGAAAGTATTTGAAGACGAATACATTGATGATGATTCCCAAAAGGAAATCAGAAAAGCACTGCAGGAGGGCAAATCCGTCTATGGAGACTGCGTCTGCTTTGAGTGCTGCGAGTATGACTATGCGGAGCTGCTGGAAAGACTATGGAAACGGCTGGAAGAATCCGGCGGCGGAAACTTTGTGACTATAGACGGAGACCTGAGTTATTGAGCATTTATGGACGGCATAACCTATGAAAATAAGAAAAGAAAAAGACTTCCTGTCATTTTTTGACGAAAACACCGGGAAATACTTCCGCACCGGCATTATAAAAGATGGAACCGACACAGGAACTGATCCATTTATGGCATCTTTTCCTGAATTATTAGATGTGGGAATTATGGGGCACTGCATCCACGGGCAGAAAAGACTGTGCGTAAAAGCCGGAATCGAATGTTATCAAAACGGTCTTCACCGGCAGGACGCTAACATGCTCCTGTCGGATTTCGAAAGCATTGCCGCCCAGTGTAAGGGCCGTACTTATCAATTTGCTCTGGGCGGCCGTGGAGACCCGGACCAGCACGAGCATTTTCGTGAAATTCTTGAAATCTGCCATCAGGCGGGTATTGTGCCTAATTTTACGACTTCCGGTCTGGGAATGACAGAAGATACTGCCCGTCTCTGCGGCCGGTACTGCGGTGCCGCGGCAGTGAGCTGGTACCGCAGTGAATACACCTGCCGGGCAGTCCGCCTGCTGCTCAAATCCGGGGTAAAGACAAATATCCACTATGTCCTAAATAAAAATACCGTAGAGGAAGCCATAGAACGTTTGAAAAACCATACCTTCCCAACAGGTATTAACGCTGTGGTCTTTCTTCTGCACAAGCCAGTGGGCCTTGGCAGTGAGCAGAATATGATTTCTACAAAGCACCAGCAGTTCCCGAATCTGATCCAACTGGCTGTCTCCGGAAAAACCGGTTATAAAATCGGATTCGATTCCTGTACAGTGCCGGCTTTGGTCAATACTCCTGGAAATATCAATATGGACAGTATAGACACCTGTGAGGCCGCCCGCTGGTCAGCCTATATTTCTCCTGATATGCAGATGATGCCCTGCAGTTTCGACAATCAGGAACTGCGCTGGTCCGTCAGCCTGAGAAACCATACAATCGAAGACGCATGGAAAAGCAGAGAATTTGATGATTTTCGAGCTCACCTCCAGACCGCATGCCCTGGCTGTCCCAAGCGTATTTTGTGTATGGGCGGATGTCCAATCCGGCCGGAAATTGTGCTCTGTGATAAGAAAATATCGTAAACGGCCAAAACAGGCCGGAAAGCCCATCCCCTCACGGAGATTGCTTTCCAGCCTGTCTGTACCATTAAAACTTGAACTCATCTGCCGCCTCAAAACATGCGGCAATATTCTCTGCGGGTACATTTCCCATAATATTGTGAATAGTGTTAAACACATATCCGCCGCCTCTTGCCAGAATATCCAGACGCTCTTTCACTTGGGCCTTCACCTGTTCTGGCGTGCCTGTGGGAAGCAGTCCCTGGGTATCCACACCGCCGCCCCAGAATGTGATACGGCTGCCGTATTTTTCTTTCAGCTGCCGGGCATCCATGCCTGCCGCTGAGAGCTGTACCGGATTCAATACATCCACTCCCATGTCAATAAAGTCTTCAATGAACACCTCAATGGCGCCGCAGCAATGATAATGGGTTTTCCAGGACGTGTTGTCATGCACCCAGTCATTCATTTTCCTGTAATACGGCTTGTACAGCGTTCTGAAAGTATCCAGAGACATAATGGGTCCCACCTGAGTTCCGAAGTCCGTACCGCTGATATTGATCACATCAATGTTATCACCCACAGCCTGATGATAGATCTCCAGACTTTTCAGTGCATTGTCTGTCCACATATCAAAAACAGCTTCGATATATTCCGGATATAATAGCTGTGCCATACACCAGTCCTGATAGGTACGGATTCCCTTAGGCTCCAGCACACCGCCTCCTGGTATGGCAGACGGGTCGCCGATGCCTCCCATGCCAAAACATCCAAAAATGGCTTTATCCGTAGTCTCCCTGAGCAGTTTCGCGTTTTCCTCGTACCACCTGGCGTCTTCCTGGGAAATGGGTTTGAAATCTTCCTTGAAATCTTCCACTGGCGTCAAATTATCCTCATCATAACCAGGAGAGCGGGGGATTGCGTCAAAGAAATATCCTCCCTCAGGCATCACATAGCTTGGGTCATAGCTGTCATTTCCCTGGGGATATAAAAAACTCCTTCCCTTTTCATCCACTTTATATTTGTGAGCTGCCGAAATCTTCACCGGCGTGCCGTCCGGCATGGTGAAATCCTGCATAGGGCCGTGAAGGGGAACTCCTGCGCAGTCATTTGCCGAATTCAGACCGATTACGTCAATATGCATCCGATCCAGGATATCCGGCTCCATGGTTCCAATCATCTGGGAAGTCTCGTAGATCTGGATGGGCCGTTTCTCCAGACCGTAATATTCTCTCAGACGGTAAAGGGCGCAGGCGCTGATGCCGGAATTGTAGGTGGCTCCCAGGTCAATGGGCACTTTGTCAGGTTCTCTGTGTGCAAGGGCTGCTAATACACGTTCTCTTGAAGTCATGGCAGATTCCTCCTTTTTGCTGTTATCTTGATTTTATACTTTGTTGTTTCCCTTTTGTTATTATTGACAGTTTATCAGATTTTCCTGTTTATTTCTGTATAGGTTCTTGACTAAAAACAGTGATATCTTGACTTTTTAGTAAAAGGAAAAAAGAACACAGCCATGTACATTCACAGCTGTGTTCTTCCTCCTGATATCCTGTCACTATATTCCCATTTTTTCACAGTATTCCGAAATTTGTGCGGCAGACTCCTCATCCCCTGTTTCATCCAGCAGCATCTGTAAATCTGAAAGCCATTCCTCGCACTGATAATGTATGGAATATTTCTCATCATATTCCTGAAATGTCAGGATATTCTCCCTTTCTATCTTCTGTACAAATTTTGAAAAAGCTTCAGACAAGTATGCTCTCTGCCTGTTATGAACCATATCTTTATCCTCCCTCTGCCAGATAAAATGGGGGCGGGTGTTCAAAGCCAAATAGAGAAGCTGGTCAATCTCTATACTTTCCGGGTCAAATAAATCCTCCAGATAAATTCTGCCTTCTTCCCGTTCTTTTGCTGCCGGAGGATAACGTTTCAGCCACTTTTCCCTCTCCCTGCTGCTCTCTATGAAATCCTCTGGCTGTTTTGGCTTATTCAGGCAGCATTTTTTGTATTTCTTCCCGCTTCCGCATGGGCATGGGTCATTTCTTCCTATCTTCATCTTTTTTTCCTGTCTGGCATACTCCGCCCTCATGGCGCGGATGGCTTTCGCAAAATCTTTATCACTGGTTTTTCGCTGAGGTTTTTCCTCTTCCTCTGTAAACATAGCCCATCCGCGCAGCATATCCGCCGCGTCAATCGGTGTACTGCACATCTTACGTCTGGGGCTGAACATCATATCTATGCTCTCTGCATACCCGCCTATCATAAACGTATCCACCCGGTCATCATCAAACAGACGCCTGATCTCCGGAAGCATCTCAACCAGCTGGCAATCGCAAATGACATAGATCAATTCCCCATAAATATAGCCGTTTATCTCATCTCCGTCATCAATAATCTGTCTGATAAATCCCTGAAATTTCTCTTTTTCCAGCTCCCCGTCCAGATACAGCTGCCCCATAACTTTCAGTATGGAACCCCTTGCATATTCATTAATCTCCTGATCTGTTACCGCCTTCTGCAGAAGCACCAGATCTCCATTATATGTATTATAGAGAATGTCTGACAGACTGGAGGTAACAGCATCTCCGATTATATCATCCAATGTCTCACTGGGAAGTGATACCAGTTCCATGATCTTTGAAAAACTTTCCCTCTCCTGAAACTGTCCCAGCAGATGTAATGCATAAAAAGCCAGCTGATAGCCATCATCCAGTTCATCTCCTTCGACGGCTGCTTTTTCTATCGCAGCATTCAAATACGGAATCGCCAGTTCTCTGTTTTCGCTTATAATCCGAAATGGCTCCTCAGGAAATTTTTCTGTCCTGTAGGTGATATCTTCTATTGCCTTTTGTATTTTTTCTCTCATTTTTTCTGTTTTTCCCTTCCCAAAGAATGCATATCAAAATTCTTTTTCCAGTATATTGCATCTGTCCTGATAGTTCAATACTTAGATTCAAAGAATTTATCTGTATTCTACACTGTCTTCCCGCGATGCCTTTCCCTGAAATGAGAAACGCGCGCCGCCAGGCGCACATCAAAAAACAGCACAGCCATTCACCCAGCTGTGCTATCTTTCTTCTCAATCACCTGCGTCCTTTGACCTGCACACTCGAAGAAATACCTGCGCAATCTGTATCAGTTATCTTTCAACATCTCCTTATTTTGCGCAATACTCATCCAACAGATCATCGCAGTTTTCTTTCGTCATGTCAAACAGTTCGATATTGCTTCTCTCTGGAATTTCTTCCCCCAAATACTGCTGCTGTGCAATTTCTCCACAGAGAGTTCCGATCATAGGCCAATAACAAAAGACCCCATAAGTCTCCTGGCCATTTTGAACCAATTTGCCGTCTTCCCTGTTTCCAACTACGCCGCATGTGATAATGCTTCCAGTTTTATCCACTGCCGCAATTGCCTGAGAAGCACCTAACGCGGAAAAATTATCTGGGCAGACAATACAATTAATGTCATCTCCATAGGTAGTCAGCCAGTCTTCTGTCACCTTCATGGATGTCTCGGCTTCAAATTCTCCTGTCTGGCTGGATAATACATTCAAGTCTTCCCGTTCCGCGATGGCATCCATAAATCCCTGCTTTCTCAGCACCGCCGCCTCACGTCCCGGTGTTCCTTCAATATAGCAGATATTTGCATTTTCCGGAAGATTTTCCACACACCATTCCCCCTGCTTCTGACCCAATTCCGTCTCATTAAATCCAACAAACTTCCATTCCCCGCCAGACGCCTCTGTTCCTACCATAAATACCGGAATTCCTTCCGCATTGCACTGTTCCACAGCCGCAGTATTGCCTTCTGTATCCACGCCGATAATAAACATCATATCCACGCCTTTGGTCAGCATAGTTTCCACATTTGTGGTCTGTTTTTCGATATCCAGTGCGGAATCTGCAGTCATAGCTTCCACCTTATCTGCACCCACTGCTTTTGCAAATTCATCGCTTTCTACATATTCTTTAAAATTCATCGTGGCTGGATAACAATTCTGGTCCGCATTATCAATATTCACAAATCCAACACGATATACATAATCTCCGGAAGTACTGCCGCTTTCCCCTTTTGCACCTTCTGTTTCTGCCGCGGCATCCGTGCCAGAAGAATCCCCGCTCCCAGAATCCGAACTCCCGCCGCACCCGGATAACACGGCCGCTGCCATTGATACTGTCAACAGCACTGCAATTAGTTTTTTCTTCATCTTTGTTTCCTCCTTTTATTAACTACTTAATTGTTACTGGTAGTTTATCAGATTTTTCCGGGTATTTATATGTATTTTTTTGACTTAAATCAGTGCTATCTTGACATATTGTATCTATCCGATGTATTTACTGATATCTCACTCAATCTCTCCCTTTTGTCTCTTTTCGCTATTGTGAAAGCTGATTAATCATCCACACAGATGGGGTATTTCCCATATTTCTTATAAGTATCAAAAATCGCCGCAATATTTTCCGGAGGGCAGTCAGACTGGATATTATGGCCGCAGGCAAACAGATAGCCTCCGCCTGGCGCAAAGTCGCGTATCTTCTGCTTTACATCTGCGATGACAGCATCTGTGGGGCCGGCAAATTTTCCCTGGTTGTCCAGCCCGCCGTGCAGTACCAGTTTTTTGTATGTCATTTCTTTAATCCGCTTACTGTCTGTCATGTTACATGCATTCGCCTGCACCGGCTGAATAATATCCACCCCTGCATCCCGCAGATCATCAAAAGCCCAGTCCACAGACCCACAGCTGTGATAAGCCACTTTGCCATCACAATATTTGTGCATGGACTCAATCACACGTTTAATCCTGGGCTGTACCCGGGTGCGGAATTGTTCCGGGTGGATGAGCGGACCATTTTGTGTCCCCCAGTCATCCCCCAGCCACATAATGTCTACATATTCTCCTACTTCCTTGAGCATAGTCTCATACCAGGCACACCACCAGTCTGCAGCCATGTCCATCAGATAATCCGCAAATTCCGGGTCTCCCGCGAAATCTCCCATAAAGTTCTGCATTCCCCGCCATTCCCATGCCTGATAAAATACCGATCCATGTTCACCAATTACAATCGCCTTATCTGTATTGTCCCGCAGCCACTGAGCCCGTTCCCTCATACCCTTAAAACGTGCCGGGTCGGTGGGGTCCGACGGCTTGAACGCTTTCAAATCTTCTATGTCTTGTGCGTCTTCCAAAGGATTTTTGGTAAAATCAAAATACTCCCCCATTTGTTTGAAATAAACACCGTTTTCATCATAAAAACCGCCATTTTCATCCATATGCATTTCCCATCCGCTGGGGGGATTCGTCAACAGACAGCGGGTATCTACCTCAAAATAATCCAGCACATAATCGCTGACCAGAGCCAGCCCCTGTTTGATATCGCGAATCACCACATCCTCTTTGGGTGCGCCTATATATTCCAGCAGCTTCCGATATGCGTCTGCCTGAATCCCTGTAACCGCATTATTTCCCCAGTCTACCGCAATGCGGTCTGTCTCCTCAAAGTTCAATGCTTTTAATACACGTTCTCTTGATGTCATGTTTGCTGACCTCCTTTTTGCCTTGTCCGTGGT
>CANSYV010000072.1 GCA_947651335.1 uncultured Lachnospiraceae bacterium | reverse complement strand
AGGCCTGTTCGATTTCCAGATGGGGAAAGGTGTCCAGATTCTGGGGCAGGCATTCTTTTTTTATCAGATATTTTCTTTCGATTTCCATGTGTGGTCTCCTTTTTTGTAAAAATTGTTTACTGGCAGTTGTCTGGTTTGATTATAGCGCGGGAGGCGCTGGCTGGCAAATGGTTTCTGCCACAGTTTCTTAGAGCGTGTCTGAAGATAGGGGAGGCGGTTATGTCTTTGAATCGTATAAGGAAACTTCCTATAGGGATTGAAAATTTTGATTTCCGAATACTTCCTTATTTTACAGATAAAGAAACAGGTTTTCTATTATGGAGAAAACCTGTTTTTTTGCCGTAAAAAACTTCGTCTCAAAAAACTCTCCGGGAAATTCCACTGCGGCGGATAGAAATCATCCGGCAGACGTATGGAAAGGAAACAAAGCGGGCACGATAGTCTTTAAGGCAGCAGTAACATAAAATATGGGATGTTATAAGGGGGATGAAAACGGAATATGAGGAGGTCACAGTTATGACTGGTGAGACGCTGGCATTGAATCCAACCAGATTGGTGATAGCGGCAATCGCAGGTCTTGCAGTATTGCTTTTACTGATTATCAAGTTCAAAGTGCAGGCAATGGTTTCTATTCTGGTGGGAGCGATTGTGATAGGTCTTGGGGCTGGGATGCCTTTTGATGATATTGTAACAGCGGTGAATGACGGGATTGGCAATACATTAAAGGGTATTGCCCTGCTGGTGGGGCTTGGGTCTATGTTCGGCGCTATCCTGGAGGTATCAGGCGGGGCTCAGACGCTGGCGGTCAGTATGGTGAAATGGTTCGGAGATAAGAAGGCGGCCTGGGCGCTGGGGATTACAGGCTTGGTCATTGCCATGCCGGTATTTTTTGACGCCGGGCTGATTATTTTGATTCCCCTGGCTTTTTCATTGGCAAAGAGGACGAACCGCTCCTCCCTGTTTTATGCGGTTCCCCTTCTGGCGGGACTGGCAGTGGGGCACGCATTTATCCCGCCCACGCCGGGGCCGGTTCTGGTGGCGACTATGTTAGATGTAGAGCTGGGATGGGTAATCCTGGTAGGTATTTTCTGCGGCACTCTTTCTATGATTGTGGCGGGACCTGTGTGGGGCTCTGTGTGCGGGAATAAATACATGATTCCGGTTCCGGAGCATGTGGCGCAGCAGGAGGATTTTGATGAGTCAAAGCTTCCGAACTTCTGGACGATTGTGGGGATCATTCTGATTCCTCTGGTTTTGATTATTCTGGATTCTGCGGCGGGAGTTGTCCCGGCACTGAGCGCAGCAGCACCGATTTTTGGTTTCTTTGGAGAGCCGTTTGTAGCACTTCTGATCGCTGTAATCGCCGCTATGCTGATTTTGGGATTGAAACACGGCTATAGCATGGAGGAGCTGGAAAAGATTATGACGAAATCCCTGGAGCCCACAGGGCTGATTCTTCTGGTGACGGCCTGCGGCGGTGTGCTCCGTTATATGCTGCAGTATTCCGGTCTTGGGGATTTGATCGGCAATGCGGTATCTTCTGCCAGGCTTCCCATTGTGGTAGTGGCATTTATCGTAGCGGCATTGGTGAGAATCTGTGTGGGGTCTTCCACGGTTGCCATGACCATGGCAGCGGGTATAATCGCAGCCATGCCGGGTATCGCCCAATTATCCCCGCTGTACCTGGCCTGCACCACGGCGGCAGTGGCAGGGGGCGCCACGGTGTGCTCCCATTTTAATGACTCTGGTTTCTGGCTGGTGAAGTCTCTGGTGGGAATGGATGAGAAGACTACGCTGAAGACCTGGACGATTATGGAGACGCTGGTGGGCGGAACGGGATTTGCAGTGGCGTTGATTATTTCGTTTTTCGCTTAAGAAATTCGGGAATTTAGGAAATAGAAGGGAGCAGATAGATTATGGAATTGAGGAGTCAGAAAATGCGCGCGATAGCCCCGGAGCTGGACCCGCTGCGCATAGGTACAGGGTGGAAAATGGAGGATTTGTCAAAGCCGCAGGTAATCATTGAAAGCACTTATGGCGACAGCCATCCGGGGAGCGGGCATCTGAATGTTCTGGTGGAGGAAGTCCGCAGCGGGGTTATGGAAGCGGGAGGATATGGCGCCCGCTATCACTGCACAGATATCTGTGACGGGGAAAGCCAGGGAACGGACGGAATTAATTACAGTCTGGCCAGCCGTGAGATGATTGCCAATATGATTGAGATCCATGCCAATGCCACGCCCTTTGACGCAGGTGTGTATCTGGCCAGCTGTGATAAGGGAATGCCGGGGAATCTCATGGGACTGGCAAGGGTGGATATTCCTTCGGTGGTAGTGCCCGGCGGCACCATGAATGCCGGGCCTGAGATGCTGACTCTGGAACAGCTGGGGATGTACAGTGCCAGGTATCAGAGGGGGGAGATTGATGAGGAGAAGCTGAACTGGGCAAAATGCAATGCCTGTCCAAGCTGTGGTGCGTGTTCTTTTATCGGTACAGCTTCTACTATGCAGATTATGGCGGAGGCCCTTGGCCTGGCCCTTCCGGGAAGCGCGCTGATGCCTGCGGGGAGTCCGGATCTGCTGGCATTTGCCAGGGAAGCGGGCAGGCAGGCGGTGAAGCTGGCATCCATGCCGGATATGTGCCCAAGTCATATTGTCACCATGGAGAGCTTTGAAAATGCAATCCTTGTGCATGCCGCTGTCTCGGGAAGTACCAATTGCCTCCTTCATATTCCGGCCATTGCCCATGAATTTCATATAGAAATCACAGGAGATACCTTTGACAGGCTGCACAGGAATGCTCCCTATCTTCTGGATGTGCGCCCGTCTGGACGCTGGCCGGCAGAATGCTTCTACTATGCCGGCGGAGTTCCGGCCATCATGGAGGAGATCCGGGAATCGCTCCACCTGGATGTGATGACTGTGACAGGAAAGACCCTGGGAGAGAATCTGGAAGAGCTGAGGGAAAATGGCTTTTACGAGAGATGTGAAAAGTGGCTGGAGGAATTCAATGAGCGTTACCAGGTTTCACTCACAAGAGAAGATATTATCCGGCCCCGTGAGCATGCTATGGGCACAGATGGCAGTATTGCCGTATTAAAGGGAAATCTGGCGCCTGAGGGGGCGGTGATCAAGCATACAGCCTGTCCGAAAGAGATGTTCAAGGCAGTTCTGAGAGCCAGGACATTTGACAGTGAAGAAGAATGTCTGGACGCTGTTATAAAGCGCAGGGTTCAGAAAGGGGAGGCGGTATTCATCCGCTATGAGGGGCCGAAAGGCAGCGGAATGCCGGAGATGTTCTATACATCTGAGGCGATCAGCAGTGACAGGGAGCTGGGAAAAAGTATTGCCCTGATTACGGACGGACGTTTTTCCGGGGCGTCCACAGGCCCGGTAATCGGCCATTGCAGCCCGGAGGCGGAAGACGGCGGGCCTATTGCTCTCGTGGAGGACGGGGACTTGATTGAGATTGATGTGGAAGCCAGGAAGCTGAACATTATCGGCATCAGGGGAGAACGAAAAACCCCTGAAGAAGTGGATGCAGTCCTGAAAGAGCGCCGCGGGAGATGGAAGCCCCGTGAGCCAAAATATAAGAGCGGGGTGCTGCGTCTGTTCAGTGAGCATGCCGCAAGTCCTATGAAAGGGGCTTATCTGGAGTATTAGTGGATTAACAACAATTTCGTATAGTGCTATTCTGGTTTATCCAGGTTAGGAGGTTGGCAAAGTTGGAACATGCAAATCCGCTATTGAAAGAGAACAGGAATTCTCATAAATTTATCACAATCGGGGAAATCATGCTCCGGCTGACACCCCCCAATTATGAGAAAATCAGGATGGCCGCAAGCTTTGACGCCAGTTATGGGGGCAGTGAGGCGAATATTGCCCTGGCCCTTGCCAATCTGGGGATAGACAGTACGTTTTTTACGGTGGTGCCCAATAACAGTCTGGGAAAAAGTGCTGTCAGGATGCTTCGAAGCAATGATGTGCACTGTACGCCTGTTATCTTGAGCACGCCAAAGCAGACGCCCACACATCGTCTGGGGACATATTATCTGGAAACCGGTTACGGGATACGTCCCAGCAAAGTGATCTATGACCGCAGTAACAGCGCCATTGCGGAATATGACTTTGGCTCTTACGATTTTGATGAACTGCTGGAGGGATTTACCTGGCTTCATCTCAGCGGTATCACCCCGGCTCTTGGAGCAAACTGCAGGGAAATGGTCCTGCGCTGTCTGAGGACCGCCAGGGAAAAGAAAATTATCACCAGCTTTGACGGGAATTTCCGAAGTACCCTTTGGAACTGGGAGGAGGCGAGAGATTTTTGTACCAAATGCCTGCCCTATGTGGATGTACTATTTGGCATTGAGCCATATCATCTTTGGAAGGATGACCATGACCACAGCAAAGGGGACGTGAAAGACGGGCTGCCGCTGCAGCCGGACTTTGAGCAGCAGGATGAGAACTTTCGGGTATTCGTGAGCAGGTACCCTAATCTGAAATGCATTGCGCGGCATGTGAGATATGCCCACAGCGGCAGTGAGAACAGCTTGAAAGCGTATATGTGGTATGAAGGCCATACCTTTGAGAGCAGGCTGTTTACGTTCAACATCCTTGACCGGGTAGGGGGAGGGGATGCATTTGCCAGCGGGCTGATTTACGCAATGATGAATCATTACAAGCCTGTGGATATGGTGAATTTTGCCGTGGCAAGCAGTGCTCTGAAACATACGATTCACGGGGATGCCAATATCACAGATGATGCGGCGGCAATCAGGAATCTGATGAATATGAATTATGATATCAAGAGGTAAGGAACTGTAGAAAAATAAGTGCTTACAGTTCCCAACTGCGGGAACCAGGAGGAAATTATATGGAGACAGTAACAGAAAGATTTTATAGTTATGGAGTGGTGCCGGTGGTTGTGCTGGAGGAGGCAAAAGACGCGGTTCCTCTTGCGGAGGCGCTGATAGAGGGCGGGCTTCCCTGCGCCGAGGTAACCTTCCGCACTGAAGCGGCAGAGGAGTCTATCCGGCTGATGAGCAGGGAATACCCGGATATGGTGGTAGGGGCAGGAACGGTGCTGACAGTGGAACAGGCAGAGCGGGCTGTGGCGGCAGGCGCGGAGTTTATTGTAAGTCCAGGATTTATACCGGAACTGGTGGATGATTGTCTGGAGAAAAATATTCCTGTATTTCCGGGATGCATCACTCCTACGGAGGCGGCCCAGGCGTTCATGCGCGGCATCCATGTGGTCAAATTCTTTCCGGCAGAGCAGGCGGGCGGTACGGCTATGATCAAAGCATTGGCAGCGCCTTATACGCAGATGAAATTTATGCCCACAGGCGGAATCAACACAAAGAATCTCAAGGAATATCTCAGTTGTGACCAGGTTGTCTGCTGCGGGGGCAGCTGGATGGTGAAAGGGGATTTGATTAGGAAAGGTAAATTTGACAAGATCTGCCACCTGACGAAAGAGGCAGTGGAATTGGCGGCATCTGTCCGCAGAAATAATAAAAAATTGTGATGACGAGGGCAGGGAAGAAAAATCATGGAATTAAATTTGAGGCCGGAAAAAGAATGCAGATATGATGCCGTCTCACTGGGAGAGGTGATGCTGAGGCTGGACCCGGGTGAAGGAAGGATTCGGACAGCGAGGAGCTTTCGGGTGTGGGAAGGCGGCGGGGAATATAATGTTGTCCGGGGGCTTCGCAGATGTTTTGGTATGAGGACGGGGGTGATTACCGCCTTTGCGGAGAATGAAGTGGGGCTTTTGATGGAGGATTTGATTCTCCAGGGCGGTGTGGATACGTCCCTGATCAAATGGATGAAGACGGATGGAATCGGCAGAGTCTGCCGGAACGGACTGAATTTTACAGAGAGGGGCTTTGGCATCCGCGGGGCAGTGGGCTGTTCAGACCGCGCAAATACAGCAATCTCCAAAGCGGTTCCCCAGGATTTTGACTTTGAATATATTTTCGGGGAGTTAGGAGTGCGCTGGCTGCATACAGGGGGAATCTACGCGGCGCTGTCTGAACAGGCCGGAGCCACGGCCCTTGAGGCTATTCAGACAGCGAAGAAATACGGCACAGTGGTCTCTTATGACCTGAATTACAGACCATCTATGTGGAGCGGCATGGGAGGACTGGAAAAAGCCCGGGAAGTGAATGGCGAAATTGCCAGATATGTGGATGTGATGATCGGGAATGAGGAAGACTTTACGGCCTGTCTTGGCTTTGAAATCGAGGGGAATGATGAGAATTTACAAGAGCTGAATCTGGACGGGTATAAGAAAATGATCAACCATGCGGCAGAGGTATATCCTAACTTTAAAGTTGCGGCCACCACTCTGCGGCAGGTAAAGACCGCCACGGTGAATGACTGGAGCGCCATCTGCTGGGCAGATGGACAGATTTACAAGGCTCAGGACTACAAAGGCCTGGAGATCATGGACCGGGTGGGCGGAGGCGATTCATTTGCATCTGGATTGATCTATGGACTGATGGCCACAGGCGACCCTGAGACAGCGGTTAATTACGGAGCGGCCCACGGCGCGCTGGCCATGACCACACCGGGGGATACCACCATGGCCAGCAGGAGAGAAGTGGAGGCAGTGATGGCTGGGGCCGGGGCCAGAGTGCAGAGGTAGAAGGCGGGGCTGTCATACGACAGCCTCGATTAAAAGCTTATCTCCTAATATCACTTCCTTTACCCCTACAGTCTTTTTCTTATTCAAGTTAAAGCAGAGCATGTATCCTTTTTTCAGATGAAAATAATCCAGGTAATCGGACAGCTGCTGTTCTCCCCGCTCATTATAGGCCTTGCCCCGCCATATTTTTAATTCGATAATGAACTGCTGGCCCCGGTAAGCGATGACCAGTATAACGAATATTAAGTTTTGGATAGTTTGACGCAGAATATTTTTCTGAGAGT
>CANSYV010000071.1 GCA_947651335.1 uncultured Lachnospiraceae bacterium | reverse complement strand
CTATTCTCTGGGAAATCTGGTCTCAGGTGCCCAGTCGTCGCCTCAGCTTCTGGGCGGCCTGGCAAAATTCACCCTTGAGAAAACCACTTCCGGTGAAACCAGCACAGTGAAAGTTACCGCCAGCGCCTTAGACCCCATCGTCATGCATTATTCAGAAAATATGAATATATGTAATGTATATCCCCTGGCCGCGTACACAGACACCCTGGCCCAGAGCCACGGAGTCCTGGCTGTAGATTATTACTCCACCATGGAGGTGTCCGCTCTGCAGAACCTTTTTAACTACATTATGAATCTTCCGGTGACCCCTTCCGGCGGACTGAATCTGCTGGATTATTCCTTCAACCCGGATACCACCTTGAGCAGTCCTGATGGCAGTATCTTATACCCTGGCGAAATCGAGGCAGCCAACTCCTCCGACGGCTCCCTGGGCACTCTGCTTCAGGTAATGTCCGGTGAAATTTCTGTCTCACCGCAGAATTTACAGACCGAATAACTTTTTGGCATTGGCACTTGTCACCTCCACCACCTGGTCATAGGATATCCCTTTCAAATTTGCCAGTTCTCTGGCAATATAGGGAAGATTCAGCGAAGAATTGCGTTTTCCCCTGTTGGGAACTGGGGACAGATATGGACAGTCTGTCTCCAGCACCAGCTGTGTAAGGGGCGCGTATGCAGCCACCTCTCTCAGCTTTTTGGCATTGGAAAAGGTCACCACTCCCCCGATCCCCAGAAAAAGCCCCATATTCAAATATTCCCTGGCAATCTCCACAGAATAGGAAAAACAGTGGATAATCCCCCCGTACATCTCTCCCGCCCTCAGTTCTTTCACAGTCTGCAGGGTATCTTGTGCCGCATCCCGGCTGTGTATGATAAACGGTTTCTTCTCCTGTCTGGCAATCTCCATCTGCGCGCAGAACCATTCTTTCTGCATCTGATGGCTTTCTTTATTCCAATGATAGTCCAGCCCGATCTCTCCAACGGCCACAGCCTTTGGATGGCCCATAAGACTGCGTATCTTCTCCAGAACCTGCCCGTCCATATTCCCAACCTCATCCGGGTGCACACCGACAGCTCCATATACAAAAGGATATTTCTCCATCAGACGAACCGTAGCCTCTATACTCTCCACTGTAGAACACACATTCACCACTGACCCAACACCGCAATCTTTAAGAGAATTAAGCAGCTCATCCCGGTCTGCGTCAAACGCTTCATCATCGTAGTGCGCATGGCTTTCAAAAATCATAACTTCTCCTTCCTCTAATAGATATCTGTCTGTCTTCATTCATTGATCCATTGTAACAGATATTCCCAGGAAAAAGTATTGTAAATTCTCAAAAAAAACGTTAATATTATTATCATATATACATACAGGAATGCATCTGAACATTCATTTATGCCAAAGGGAACTGCGGGAAAATAACTGACGCAGTTCCAAAACAGGAGAAATCATGAGATTAAAAGCACTGGCAAAAATCAATCTGGGACTGGATATTTTAAGAAAACGGGACGACGGGTATCATGAAGTCCGAATGGTAATGCAGACCATACAGATGTACGATATTCTCGACATCTACAAATGTTCCCGGCCTGGCATTCATTTAAAAACTAACCTCCCCTATGTCCCCACTGACCAGCGGAATCTGGTGTATAAAGCCGCCACTCTGCTTATGGAAGAATTCCACATTAAATGCGGACTGCAGATTGCTTTAGAAAAATTTATCCCTGTATCCGCGGGAATGGCAGGGGGAAGCTCTGATGCGGCTGCCACCTTAATCGCAGTGAACCGTTTGTTCCATCTGGGGCTTTCCAAAGAAGATTTAATGGAGAGAGGCCTGGCAATCGGGGCTGACGTGCCCTACTGCATCATGCGCGGCACAGCCCTTGCAGAAGGCATTGGGGAAAAGCTCACCATGCTGCCCCCTGCCCCGGGATGCTATGTACTCATCGGCAAACCGCCCATCAACGTTTCCACCCGGCAGGCCTACGAATCGCTGAATCTGTCTCAAATCCAGCATCACCCGGATATCTACAGTCTGGTACAGGCGATCCGGGATTACGATTTGGAAGCTATGCTGCCCCACATGGAAAATGTATTCGAACCAGGAATTATCAATGAATATCCTGTCATCGGAGAAATAAAAAAACTAATGCTGGAAAACGGAGCCATCCACGCCATGATGAGCGGAAGCGGCCCTTCTGTATTCGGCATCTTCCGCTCCCGCTCAGCTGCCGGAAGAGCCGCCGGCATACTGCGGAAAAGCCAGCTGGCCCGCACGGTCTTTACCACCCGGCTGTTCAACACTGCACAGAGACCGCCTGTACCGCCGTCATCCTCTGCTTAATAGAATAAGAAATAAAAAACCGCGCATACTAAAAGAGATTCCCCCGGGTATCTCTTTTTTTATACCAGAAGCCGCCTTTCACAAAAACTTTTTAACGGAGGTATGACATGGACACTTGCGAAACTCCCGTTTCTGACAGCCTGCGGGCCAATGAAGATTATATCCGCAGCCAATTAGAAAAATGTGACGACATTGTAATCCGCCCCATGCGCCTGGGTGACAGCCGTAAAGTAGACTGCCTGGTGGTCTATATCGAAGTCGCTGTGAGCAATATGATGCTGGAGGATTCTGTCATCGGAAAGCTGATCAATCATTTCTGGGAAATCCCTCCCTCCCAGATGAAAGAATTCCTGGAATACAATTCCCTGGGCATTTCTGATGTGTCGGAACTCCCCACCATGGAAGCCGCTATGAGTGCCATGCTGGCCGGGAATGCCATCTTTTTCATGGACGGCTTTAACCAGGCCATCAAAATCTCCAGTAAGGGATATCCCAATATGGGTGTTACCCAGGCCGACCGGGAAAAAGTGCTCCGCGGCTCAAAAGAAGGCTTTTCTGACTCAGTAAAAACCAATTCTGCCTTGGTGCGCAAACGCCTTCGGGATACCCGCCTGAAAATTGTGGAAGCCTACAGCGGTGTACGCTCCAATACCCTGATGCATCTTCTGTATGTGGAGGATCTGGCATCTGAAGAATTGCTGGAAACCATCAAGAACCGCCTGTCCTCCTTCGAAATTGACGGTGTGATGGACAGCGGCATTGTACAACAGCTGTCCGAGGAAGTCTGGTATTCTCCTTTCCCCCAGTTCCAGACCACAGAAAGGCCTGACAGAGCCGCGGCGGAACTGCTGAACGGGCGGATTGTATTGATTTGTGACAACTCTCCCACTGCGCTGATTCTGCCCACTACCTTCCACAATTTTATGCAGGCCAGTGAAGACCGCTACCAGCATTTTGAACTGGTGTCATTTCTTCGCTGTCTCCGCTATGCAGCCATGCTGGCCGCCACTTTGCTCCCCGGCCTGTATCTGGCTGTCACCCGCTTTCACACCCAGGTACTTCCCACCAACCTGCTGCTTTCTTTTGCCGAAGCGCGGCAGGGAGTCCCTTTCTCCAGTATTGTGGAACTAATCTTTCTGGAACTGTCTTTTGAGCTGATAAGGGAAGCCGGTGTGCGAATCCCCGGGGAACTGGGCAATGCCATCGGAATTGTGGGGGGACTCATCATCGGACAGGCTGCCGTAGAGGCCAACCTGGTCAGCCCCATTGTGGTGATGATCGTGGCTTTGACCGCTCTGGGCTCACTGGCCATTCCCAATGAGGAATTCTCGGCGCCTTTTCGAATGCTGAAATACGTATTCATATTTCTCGGCGGTTTTCTGGGGATTTTCGGCATTTTACTGGGAATTTACGGTGTAATCAACCATCTGGCAGGCCTGAAAAGTTTCCAGATTCCCTACCTGATGCCATTTGTAGGCAGAAATCTGGATAAGAGACAAGGCGACGGCATCCTGCGCTGGCCTCTTCGTTTCATGAACCGCCGCCCTATTTTCGCCAATGAAAACCAGCGGATACGCCTGAAAGGAAGGTAACCCTTTATGTTTGCTGACAACCACAGAATTTCCCACAGACAGATGATACGCCAGCTGATTTTAAGCCTGGTGGTTCCAATCCTGCTGTGCCTCCCGGGAACCCATCACATTTTAGGGGCCAATGGACTGCTGGGCATCCTGGTGAATTTTATCATTTACTATTTCGCGATTATCCTGCTCATCCGCATTGCCCCTGCTTACCAGGACCTGCCAAAAACACTGGGATCTTTCCAGAGCCGCTGCATCGGGCTTCTCTACCTGGTGCCGCTGGTTCTCACAGGCGCCTATCTGCTGTCCACAGCCGCCAGCCTTGCCTGCACTTACCTGATTGGCGGCATTCCCAAATGGCTGGCCAGCCTGCTGATTCTTGCCGTCTGTGCCACAGGCAGCCATATGGGTCTGGAAAAAAGAGGACGCATCGGGGAAGTCTCCTGCGGTCTGATTATAGGCGCTTTTGTGCTCCTGTATCTGCTGGCGTGTTTTCAGGGAAACAGCACTTACCTGAACAGCCCCGTCCAGGGAACCTTAAAGTGGCAGGACAGCCTGGACAGCATATACGGTATTTTCTGTGCCCTGTCCTTCCTGGGATTTCTGCCTTTTCTGCTCCCACGGGTATCTAAGCCCAACAGCTCCGGGAAAATGATTTTCTACGGTGTCCTGTTCCTGGGCGCAATGCTGGCCATCGCCCTGGTTCTTGCCCAGGCTGTCTTTGGCTGGGAACGGCTGATAAGGGAAGAATTTCCCATCCTTCCCCTGATGGCGGGAACCGACCTGCCCGGGGATGTGCTGGCAAGATTCGATGTGCTGTGGATTTCCCTTCTCATTTATGGACTGTTCTTTTCTCTGGGAAGTATCTTTTTCTATGGAAGCCATATTCTGGAACAGGTAAATTTCCAGCCCCTGCGCCTCTGGCTTCTGCTTCTTGTCTATGGGATTACCCTCAATCCTGCTGCCGGCTATCCCATTGACGAATATTTCGGCTGGCTGCTGGCATGGGTTATCACACCTTTGATGCTGGCCCTCACTTTCTATGTAAGTATCTGGTATAAAAGCAGGAACAAAGGGGGTGCAATACAAAAATGAGCCATACGCCGAATAAATATAGAATGGTTTTTATGCTGGCCGTGTGCCTGTCAGTTCTCCTGTGCGGCTGCAGCGGTGTGGACCCTGAGAAAAGACTGTACCCGCTGGTCATGTCTGTGGACTATAAAAACAGCCAGTATCTGGTCTCCTACGGTATGGCCAGCCTGCCGGGGGCCACTGGGCAGGACAAGCCAGAAGAGGGCGAAGATGTCACCAAAGTCTCCCTGTCCGGCCGGAACTTCCAGGAAATCGACAATGAATATGACAAGAGCCAGGAAAAATACCTGGACATCAGCCATCTGCAGGTGCTAATCCTCAGCGAAAACTTAATCCGCCAGAACCAGTGCGCCCCTTTGTTCAATTATCTGAAAGGAAATCCCCTGGTGGGAGAAGATCTGTATGTGTTCCGCGCCTCAGACATAAAAAAGGTAATGTCTTATACTGGTGAGGATAACCAGACCATCGGAGAATATCTGGTGGGCATTTACGAAAACCGTCCCTATTATCAGAAAAAGTCAGGGGTCACCCTGCGCCACGTGTACAACAGCTGGTATGGGCAGGAAGGACTTCCTTCTCTTCCGCTGATTAAACTCAAAGAAGATGGGCCATACTTATAAGATGATACACGAACAAAAAATGGAGGCCCAGATGATTAAACAAAGAAAAACTACTGTACCGTCCAGATGGCTTTGGCCCCTGCTGGCCGGGATGCTGATTACCATAGCTGTATATTCCCCTTCCTATATAAAGACGCCTGTATATGCCTGGTGGGGAACCATGTACCCCCAGTACTGTTTTTCCCAAAATGCAGACAGCTCAGAAGAATCTGTACCTGTAAAGATTGATTTTCGGTGGTTGCACATAAAATAAAAGAATGATAAAATGTAACTTGATAGAAAGGGGAATCAATCAATATGAACATGGATTTGACTGAAGCCCCCATCGGTGTCTTCGACTCCGGTGTGGGCGGGCTGACTGTGGCCCGGGAAATTATGCGCAATCTCCCTGCGGAACATATCGTATACTTTGGCGACACAGCCCGGCTTCCCTACGGGAGCAAATCCAGGGATACCATCCTGATGTTCTCGCGGCAGATCATCCGCTTCCTTCAGACACAGCATGTGAAGGCAATCGTGGTGGCATGCAATACTGCCAGCGCTTTCGCCCTGGATGAAGTGGCTGAGGAAAACAGCCTGCCCATGATCGGCGTGGTAAAACCCGGAGCCCGGGTGGCAGCCCAGGTGACTGTCAATAAGCGCATCGGTGTCATTGGCACGGAAGGGACCACGGGAAGCCACATCTACCGGGATTATATCCAGAACATTGACCCGGAAATCACTGTGATCGAGAAACCCTGTCCGCTTCTGGTTCCGCTTGTGGAAGAGCGCTGGATTAACGACCCTGTCACCCGCCAGGTGCTGAAGAGGTATCTGTCTAAGCTGCAGGAACAGCGCATTGATACTCTGGTACTGGGATGTACCCATTATCCCTTGCTCCGCTCCATAATAGGTGAGATCATGGGCAGCTCTGTGACCCTGGTAAATCCCGCCTATGAAACTGCACTGGAGTTAAAACAGCTGCTGGCTGCCAACAGCCTGACAAATCCCGGAACCGACGAAAAGGAATTCCCTTACCGGTTCTTTGTCAGCGATCTGGCTGATAAATTCAAAGTTTTTGCCAACAGCATCCTGCCTTACGATGTAAGGATGACACAGAAAATTGATATTGAAAATTATTAGAAAGGAATCAACTGATGACAAAAGATGTATTAGTGAGTGTCACTGGACTGCAGCTGATGGGTGACGAACAGTGTTCCGGCCCCATTGAAATGGTCACTGTGGGAGAGTATTTCTTCCGGGACGGCAAACATTTTATCCGTTACAGCGAAGCATATGAGGGATTTTCAGGAAATACTGTCAATCTGATAAAATTCAGCAAAGACTCTGT
Source organism: uncultured Lachnospiraceae bacterium (assembly GCA_947651335.1). Classification (GTDB taxonomy): domain Bacteria; phylum Bacillota; class Clostridia; order Lachnospirales; family Lachnospiraceae; genus MGBC164599. Next base: position 50 of record CANSYV010000071.1, on the reverse strand, counting down.
GGAAGTCCGGAAAAAAGGAGTCACTAACGTACATATGGTTTTCAATCCCC
>CANSYV010000070.1 GCA_947651335.1 uncultured Lachnospiraceae bacterium | reverse complement strand
AGAAAATGATGGAAAAGATTTTTGGTATAATTCTGATTTTTACGTTATGCTTTGGCATGTCAACTATTGTATTTGCAACAGAAAATATAGATGGGAAACAAATTCGTGCGGAATCGATAGCCGACGCTATAGAAAATGTAATAGGCACAAGTGAAATTAATACCAACGTTGATATAACCGAATCGGCGTATAAAACATACCTATCACCGTTTATGTCATCTTCAATGTGACTATTCGTTATCAATCTCACCTTGATCACTGCACAAGTAATACATGCCGATACCTTATGCCCGTCTAATAAAATATGTTTTTTGTCTTCTATAGCGTTGATGCCACTATTTTTAATCAAGGTTCTCAAAAGTGTTTTTTGATTTAAGTATTCTTCATAAACGCCCTCAAGATTCCTATTATATGAAAACTCCGTATTATCTTTTATCACACGTTTGGCTATTACATCCACATTTCCCACATAGAAACTTTCAAATAAGTCTCTTATCATAAAATTCTAAATTTCCTCCCGGTTAATCATATCCAAAATAGTATTAACCGCAAATGACTGATTAACATGTACTTCAGAAAATTGAACACTGGAATTCCGGCTGGAACCTTCCCCACGCCTTTCCGTAATAATCATCACATTTCTTTTATATAGCTCTCCTAACAAATCCATTTCTGTCCGAAAAGCCTGCACCGCCCTCTTAGACATCTTATACCGCCACAGTACAGGACAATACATGGCTAAAAATACTGCGGTAAAAATCAAAACAATAAACAAAAAGACCTCCATGGCATTATGCCTCCTTTAATAATTTAAATCTTATAATTCCAGATGTGACACAAAAGAAAGCAAACGCTGTCCATGAGAGGCCACACATTAAAGCTGCATTTATAGGACTTTGAATATTGCATATGTAGATACATATCCCCAATGCAACCAGCATTATAGATAAAACAACAAACATTTTCGTCCAAAACTGACTTATCTCTGACTCTGTTTCCCTCATCCCATACAAAAGCAAATCCAACAGCGACATTGCCAATACGGTAATAGATAACCACAAAAACGAACCGCTGTCAGAAAAATCTGATATGAATTTTTGGTAATTGTTTAACAATTCCTCCTCGTCAGAATATAATAAACACCCTATTCCGCACACAATAAGCGGTATAATTGCCAGAATAATCCCTGCCAGCCAACTGAACCAGCGGCCAGCTCTGTCTATTGAAAATTGAACATCCTTTTGTTTCTCTTGACTGAGAATTCCTGCCTTGACAACATTCCCAAGTGATCCTTCTTTTTTATCTTCTGTTTCCATACAGCAACACCCCAATACCTGATTTTGCTTTTGTGTGTTTTTCATTATACCCCGGGAAGTGCAATTCTGTCAACAATTTCTGCAAAGAAAAACACAAGATTTGCATTCTTCATTCATCCTCGTCCGCATATCTTGTGTTTTTAACCACCCTATTCATCTTTGGAACCCTTCCTCTCCGCCAAAGCCGCCGCCCCCTGCAGCACCACAGCCAGCCCGATCAAACATACTGCCGTAACCTTCCCGGGGGTGCTGGAGAATACCTGGGCGGCTTCCCCGGCTCTCGGGACAGACAGGCGCACCTTTCCAATAAAATCATCATAAGAAATGGGAGAGACATCCTCCCTGGCGTTAGCGTCCCCTTTGGTGATGAATTCACCCATAAGAGGCCGGTTTTCCACCACCCGGTGGGTGATAATGGAAGTGGAGTCCTTTCCCCCGTAGAAGGCGATGATATCGTCTGTTTTCATATCCTGGGGCCGGGCTTTCTGGATATAGAGAAGGCTGCCCACAGGTATGGCCGGCTCCATGCTTCCGCTGACTACGGTATAAATATGATATCCCAATACCCGGGGGAGAGTCAGCGGCAGGCAGAGTATCACCAGTGCCGCTAATAAAAGAGCGCCCAGTGTGCTGCATACCGCAGCCACCGGGCTTTTTTTCGTTTTTCCAGTTTTTCCGCCGTTCAATAAGAAATACCCTGGCTGTCTTTTCTGTCTATTCAGATTTGACCACAGCCCCTTTCTTATTTTTATGCTTTTTCACCATCACAAACAGTGTTGCGAGAGCTGCCGCTGCCGCTATGGCGATTCCGATGGAGGCTGCCAGGGGCATTCCTTTTTTTACCACTTTGTCTAACTGAATGTCTCCGGCTGGTGTTTCTTCTTCGTCCAGGTCTTTTAAGTCCTGATTGGCCAGGGGCACTTCCTGGTCGCCGATTTCCTGGACAGGAGCCTGTTCTTCACCTGCGCCTTCATCCGCCGCTCCCGCATCTGCCCCTTCGTCTTCCCCTTCATCTGCCGCCGCATCCGCCCCGCCTTCATCCGCTGCTGCCGCAGGCGCAGGCGCCGCGGGAGCAGGGGCTCCTGGTATAAGTTCAGTCACGGTGCTGGTGGTTGTGCCTGGTGTTCCCACCTGGCGGGTAATCACTTCCCGTGTGGTCTGATTATAGACAAAGGTAAATACATTTTCTGATTCGTCTGCTGACAGGGTTTTGGTCAGTGCCATTACTTCCGGCTCGTAGCCTTCTTTGTATTTATACGCAACTACAGGCTTATCGCCCACATTGCCGTAAAAGGTTTCGCTTGGAAGTACCTGGGCTCCTGCGGCGTCCTGATAATTAACGGTATAAGCTGTCATATCGCCCTGCACGCCGTAAGCCACCACATAGTCCGCATCCCGGTCTACCCGCAGGGCGGAGGTGGCCACCTCATTGTTGTCCCGGCCGCTCTTGCGGATTCCCTTCACATAATATTTCCCGCCGGCATTCAGCTTCACAGAGTCTGTGTTGATATTGTCAAGAGTAATGATGTCGTCTTTTGCCAGACCGGTGATGGTCACCATGTTCTTGGTGGTCTTTACCTTGCTTTTGGAAGTACTCTCGCTTTTTCTGTGGTCCACGGACAGACGGATACTGCCAGTGAATGTCCCCTGGTTACCTGCCAGAATTCTCACAGTATAAGTATATGGTTTCGGGGATGCTGCCTGAACCTGGGCCGCAGGGAAACTGCATGTCAGACAGGCCGCAGCCAGAAACAGCAGTAATTTCTTTCCCTGTTTTTTCAACTTTTTCATTCCTGGCTCCCCCCTTCTTCTTCGCTGTCCCCTCTGCGCCTTTTCATGGCCGCAGCTCCCAGAATCAAAAATACGACTCCGGCTGCCAGAGCCGCCAGACACCAGGGCAGAATCTGGGTGGGGTCGCCGGTCTGTACCGCCAGTGGAATCAGATTCGGCGAACTCTGCTCCAGTGTTCTGCGCACGGTATTGGTGCGGGTAATGGGCGTGGGGGTAACGGTAACTGTCACGGCACCCCGCTCTACTTCTTCTACGGCAAAGTTCATCTGCAGTGCCGCCAATGTATCCTGGTAATCATTTCCCTGGCTTTCCCCGTCCAGCTTTATGTTCAGATGGACGGTACCGCTCTGCCCGTTTGCCAGGGTATCCAGGAAGAAATAATCTTTCAGGGAGCCGGTTGCCTGGTAAAGGCCCTCCCCTGCTTTATTGCTGTCTCCTTCCCCGCCCACGGACTGGCTGTCATATAGCACGTCTTCCCCGCCGCCGGGAGCTTCATAGGACAGGCGGTAGCTGTACGCGCCTCCCTCAGCTGTCTGCTGGCTGTCTTCCAGTGTGGCCAGCACTTCATTGGTCATGTACCAATCTGTATCCTTACTGCCGGAATTTCTCAATGCCACCTGCAGGTCTATACTGTCCCCCGGCTGGATGCTGGCAGCTTCCTCCGCAATCTGGGCGGAGCGGAAATTACTGTTCATCTTACTGCCGTCGAAGGTTACCTGCCAGTTTCCGGAACCTGTATGATCCTCTGCGCATACAGGCAGTGCTCCGCTCAGGCTCAGAACCGCAGCCAGACTCAGGCATATTATTTTTTTCCTCAATTCTTGGCACCTCCTCATTACTGCAGACTCAAAGTTCCGTCTGCCGCGATGTTCACATCTACGCCCCATGCGCTCTTGATGGCTTCCTGGGCATTATGGGTCTGCACGGCATCCACTTCCGCTGTGAGATTGAAACGATAGCCGTCGTAGAGATAGCTTGTGGTAATGGTTTTATAGCCATTTTCCCCTTCTGTAACTGTCTCTTTTGCTTTCCTGGCTATATCGGAACTGATAGTCAATGTATCGCAAAGAGCAGGGCTTTCCTGTCCCGGGGAGAGAATTCTGCTGTAATAGAACACCAGACGCTCCGACGTGGAAGCGTTCTCATCTAAGATCCATCCCTGTCCCGAAGCCAAGCCCAGATTAATCATATCCGGGGAGAGGGTGGTATCTCTGACTCCGTCAGCGTTTTCCCAGTCCCTGTATACAATCACCCGCACATAGGTATCAATCTGTCCGCTGTTGGACGCGCTGAGCCGCTCCGGATAGGCTTTCCCCGGTGCCAGCTTTTCTCCCTCTGCCAGCAGATTCTGCAGAAGCCTTCCTGTCCCCTCATTCCATTCTCCGTTCTGATGCTGGTAATCCCGCCAGCTGATCCTCTCCCCGTTTTCCATAAGGCTGACGCCGATACTGGAAACGGTCACCTGGGCGGAGTAATTCTCACTGTAATAGGTCAATGCCGCCCGGGCGCTTCCCAGGGTGCTCATGGCCAGCAGAACCGCGGCCAGTGACAGGAGAACCGCCGGTTTGATTAAAAAGGTTCTTATTTTCTTCATGTCCCCACCCTCCTTAATCGTAGCTGTTACGTACAGAATCCAAAACCACATTCCAGTCCGCGTAAGGGCTGCCGTCTGCATCGTAAAGCACAGGTGTGGATTCCTGAACTACGATGACGTTAAAGTCCTCTGTACTTTCCATGTTATCGATATGCGCTGTCAGCTGATTTTCCGTAGTCCCCCCTGCAGGCACTACCTGGTCATAATAATAATAGAAGTAACCGTTTTCGTCCGGCTCCTGGCCCTTGGTCCAGCCTTCCCCGGATATATTCTCATCCAGATGTTCCCGGAACTTCTCTCCGGCAAAGATTTTCACCCGGACAAAGCAGTCCACACTGCCTGTATTGTCCACAGATATCCGTTTCGTCCAGTCCACAATGGGAATTTCTTCCCTGGGCACTGTCTCGGTAAATCCCAGACTGATCTGGGCTCCTCCGGAAGCCGTGGCGTATGTGGTGAAATAGGCCATAGCGCTTCCCACTGTCACACTGCCGGCCAGCAAAAAGGCAGCCCCCGCCAGACAAAGGCACTTTTTATTCAAATACTTCTTCATCGCCTTTCCCCTCCTTTTTGTCATCTACGATTCATTGGAACTGTCCGTCAACTGTTCCGGCGTCCATACGCCATCTTCATAGCTAAAATGATTTACAATACTGGAGCCGCTGTTAGGGCTCTGGTTATAGGTATTTTCAAAACGCACCCGCTCCGGCTGGCCGCCTGCCGTAATCACAGCCGTCTGCTCTGGATTGGTAACCGCCTGATAACTGGCTCCGCTGTAAACTTCAGTCACCGTCACCTGGGCTCCTGCCGGGAGATCATCAATCTGCAGGGATTTTTCCCCTGCTCCATCGAAGACCAGAGATACCACGTTGCTGTACACAACCCGGGCGGACTGGCCGCTGCCCACAGTGCCCTCCACCTGGAACACAAACGCGGCATCTCCCAAGGACGTGTTGTAATCTGTCAGGGCTTTTTCTATCACCAGACTGCCCAGACGGGGCTGCTGTTCCGGTTTTAACGCGGTATCCACATCGTAGACCCATGTATCGTCCCCTGTGCTGGCATAATAATTGCCCGGCAGGGCTGCCAGATAGGGGATAAAGTTGTAGGTATACTCCGCGGACTCTACAGATTCCGCTTCCACCAGGTACATCCCCGCGGCAAGGCCTTCTATACGGCCTGTGGAGTGCTCCTGCCCCGGCTGCTTCTGAAGCTGGGTCTGTGCCGTGGGTGCCATGCCTCCCGCCGCCACGATTTCAGCCGCCCTGGCTGCCAGATCTGACCACTGCTGTGCCGTGGTCTCACTGTCCACCCCCGAAAGGTCCAGGCCCTCAAAACCCTCCAGGTCTGTGTAGATTCCGTCCGCGGCCACGCTGGCCACCCGGTATACTTTCACCAGAACCGTTAAGTTATCCAATTCCGGGTACTGGCCGTCCATGGCAAGGGACAAACTGCACGCACGCCCTGTATCAATGCCGCCGGCCCCGTATACTTTCGGAACTGCCAGCAGGGAAATCAGAATCGCCAGCGCCAATACCCACGCGTTTGCTTTTTTACATCTTTTCATCATCACTTCCCACCCTTCTCATCTTTCCTTATGTTTCTGTTATTCTTCCGCCTAAATAAGAATCTCATGAAAAATATCACCAGCAGCGTTACAGACAATCCCATAAGCAGATATAACATATAATAATTCTGTACTGCTCTTAACATAGATTCTCCTGCACTTTGCACGGCTTCTTTCCCATCATAAGGTCTCCGTCTTCCACGTACCAGAAGCCTGTGAGTATTCACCCCATAAGGAGTGCAGGTAAATAATGTCACATAGTCCTGCCCTTTCTCTATCTTAAGCGCATCGCTCAAGGTATCCATATCATCCTTGTCTACCATAGGCAGTATACGGTCTACCTGATACGCCAGCGTCTTATCCAAAATGTGGAGATAAAAAGCGTCTCCTTTTTCAATCTGATCAATATCTGTAAAAAGTCTTGCGCTGGGAAGCCCCCTGTGCGCCGCAATCACGCTGTGGTTCCCTTTTCCGCCGATGGGCAGCTTACTTCCATTGAGATGTCCGGCGCCTGTCTGCAGAACATCATCCCCTGTTCCGTGATAAATGGAAAGCTCTATATTTATTTTGGGAATAGAAATATAGCCCATTACACCATCCCCGGCAGCATTTAAGACTTTCCAGTATTTTGTATTTTTCAGCCCGCTGTCCGACTCACCGAAAACATCCCCATATAAATTGTTGCTTTTCAGCGTTTTGTTGAATTTCTTTGCCGCTTTCCAGACACTGGTCAGATCCTCTGGCTCCATTTTCTCCACCACATCTTTATAATCACTGATCAAAACACTCTGCCTATCCCAACACATATTATCCTGTCTGGAT
>CANSYV010000069.1 GCA_947651335.1 uncultured Lachnospiraceae bacterium | reverse complement strand
TTTTGACGAAATCGAAAAAGCCCATCCGGATGTATTTAATGTACTCCTGCAGGTTCTGGACGACGGCAGGATTACCGATTCCCAGGGCAGAACCGTTGACTTCAAAAATACCATTCTGATCATGACCTCCAACATCGGGGCAGAGTATCTGCTGGAGGGAATTGACAGCCAGGGAGAGATCCGGCAGCAAAATATAGACATGGTGATGCAGGACCTGAAAAACCACTTCCGTCCGGAATTTCTCAACCGCCTGGACGAAATTATCATGTTCCGTCCTCTGACGAAAGCGCACATTGGAGAAATCATAGACTTACTGGTTACAGACCTGAACCGCCGTCTGGCAGACCAGGAACTGGCCATTGAACTGACCCAGGCCGCCAAAGACCATGTGGCAGACCACGGATATGACCCTGTCTACGGCGCCCGCCCGCTGAAACGGTATCTCCAGAAAACCGTAGAAACCCTGGCCGCAAAAAATATTTTATCCGGTCATGTACATGCAGGCGGAACCATTGTGGTGGATGAAACAGACGGTGAGCTCATCTGCCAATAGACCAACAGGCACCCATAAAAAAGGAAAGGAGAACCGCTGATGATACCAAAAGACCCTGTCATGCTGCTCAGCTATGCCAACACCCAGCTGCGGGATTACGCAGATTCCCTGGAGGCCTTGTGCAGCCTCCGGGGAATCGACCAGACAGAGCTGGTTGAAAAAATAGCCGGTATTGGTTACCAGTACGACAAAGCAGTTAATCAGTTTACCGCCAAAGAATAACCACACTTCCAGAGTTTGGGCACGATAAACAAATAAGAAGCGGATTCAAACCGGTTTTGAGCTCCGTTTTGTTTATCGTGTCCAAACTTGTGTGTCTGGAAACATTTTGAAGCTATCCCTGCGCCAAAAAAATTTCGCCTTCCTCTTTTAGACGCATCACCTTTCCCAATATAATTATTCGGATAATCTTTCTATCTCAATTATATCAAAATTAAATTCTAAATAAAGTATAAATCATCCAAAAAGCACTTGATTTTTTTATATATTAGGCATAAAATACATTTATTTAAATAACTAATGAGCTGTAAGTAAACAGCCTATGACAGATACGCCGGATTTTCCTACAGCTCCTAAAAAAAGGAAACTTATCAGACAGGAGGGATTATGTGTTTAGTCCAGACGGAGAAGATACCATCCAACATTTATTCATGCGGGCCAGCCACGCCTATTTTCAAAAAAGTTTCCAGCAGCTGGCCAGTATCGGCCTGCGGCCCGGACAGCCGCCCATACTCTGGCATATTGCCCATGAGAACGGAGTCAGCCAGCGGGACCTTGCCAAAAAACTGCGGGTGAAGCCGCCCACCGTAAATGTATCTCTGCAGCGGCTGGAAAAGGCAGAGTATATTTACCGGAAACAGGACACAAAGGACCAGCGTGTCTCCCGTATCTACCTGACAGAAAAGGGAACCCAGCTGGTGAATCAGGTAGGCCGTCTTATGCAGAGAAATGAAATGCAGCTTACCTGTAATTTCTCGGAAACGGAACTGTGCCTGTTTACCCGATTTTTCAAACAGCTGATTGAAAATATTGAATCCATAGGAGAATGAAAAATTTATGCTGAAACTATTAAAATACCTGAAACGTTCTGCAGGCTATATTGTCTGTATTATGATGCTGCTTTTTCTGCAGGCGTATTGTGATCTCTCACTGCCCACCTATACTTCTGATATTGTGAATGTGGGCATCCAGCAAAAAGGAATTGCCGACTGCGTGCCGAAGGAGCTGCCTGTTTCCTCCATGGAGCATCTGAAACTGTTTATGGAACCAGAGGACCAGGAGAAGACTGACACATATTATCATGTGCAGGATGACCATTATGTGCTCAATGACAGCATCTCAAAAGAAGACCGGGAAAGTCTCAACGATATATTGGGCAGGCCTATTCTGGCTCTCTCCTTTTTTACCCAGGACAGTGAGCAGGTCCAGTCACTAAAGGAACAGATGCAGCTGCCGCCCCAGGCCGATATTCTGGAAGCGCTGGAACAGCTGCCCCCGGAGGCTTTTGACAAAATACTCGGTGAAATCCAAAAGCAGATTTCCTCGATGCCGGAATCTATCATCACCCAGATGGCCATTGCCTATCTACAGCAGGAATACACTGCTATGGGCATGGATGTGGACCAGATACAGATTCATTATCTGTTGAAAATCGGTATGCAGATGCTGGGCGTAGCATTTCTGGGAATGATGGCCGCTGTGCTGGTAACTTTTTTGTCTGCCAGGGTGGCTGCAGTGACGGGACACGACCTGAGAAACAATATTTACCGAAAAGTCATCGGATTTTCCAATAAGGAATACAATGAATTTTCCACCGCTTCCCTGATCACCCGCAGTACCAATGACATTCAGCAGATCCAGCTTCTCACAGCAATGATTTTCCGGATTGCCCTGTATGCGCCTATTCTGGGCGTTGGCGGAATCCTCAAGGTCCTGCAGACGGACGTGTCCATGAGCTGGATTATCGCGCTGGCCGTGGGCCTGATTCTGGTTTTGGTCCTGATGCTGTTCGGAATTGCCATGCCACGGTTTAAAAAACTGCAGGTTCTCATTGACCGCTTAAACCTGGTAACCAGGGAAATCCTCACCGGGCTTCCTGTCATCCGTGCATTCAGCCGGGAAAAACATGAGGAGGAGCGGTTCCAGGAGGCCAACAAGAACCTGACCCGGACCAATCTTTTTGTCAACCGGTGTATGACTTTCATGATGCCTGCCATGATGCTGATTATGAACGGCATTTCTGTATTAATTATTTACAACGGCTCCTACGCTGTGGACAGCGGAACTATGCAGGTGGGGGACATGATGGCGTTTATTCAGTATGCTATGCAGATTATTATGTCCTTCCTGATGCTGACCATGCTCTCCATTATGCTGCCCCGTGCCAGCGTATCCGCCGGAAGAATTGCCCAGGTGCTGGAATCGAAAACGGCTATTCATGACCCGGAACACCCGAAAACAGCTGTACCGGGGATGGAGGGCACCGTCAATTTTGAAGGGGTATCTTTTTCCTATCCTGGCTCTGATGAAAAGGTGCTCCGGGATATCACTTTCACGGCAAAAAAAGGCCAGACTGTAGCTTTTATCGGAAGTACAGGAAGCGGAAAGAGCACCCTGCTGAATCTGATTCCCCGCTTTTATGATGTGTCAGAAGGTTCTGTGCAGGTGGACGGGGTGGATGTGCGCCATATGAGCCAGAAGGATCTGAGGGATAAACTGGGGTATGTGCCGCAGAAAGCCGTGCTGTTCTCCGGAACCATCCACTCCAACATTTCCTACGGATGTCCTGATGCCTCCAGGGAACAGGTGGAGCAGGCCGCAGCCATTGCCCAGGCGGACTCCTTTATTATGGAAAAACCAGAAGCTTATGATTCCCCCATCTCACAGGGAGGCTCCAACGTGTCCGGGGGCCAGAAACAGCGTCTGTCCATTGCCAGGGCCATTGCCAGACAGCCGGAAATCCTCCTGTTTGACGACAGCTTTTCCGCACTGGATTTTAAAACAGATTCAGCTCTGCGCAAAGCGCTGAAGAAGGCGGTCAAAGACACAACCACATTAATCGTAGCCCAGCGCATCAGCACTATTATACACGCAGACTTGATCCTTGTGCTGGATGAAGGGCGCATTGTGGGCCAGGGAACCCACCAGGAACTGTTGAAAAACTGTGACGTTTACCGGCAGATTGCCATGTCGCAATTATCAGAGGAGGAATTGGCAGGATGAGTGATGACAGGAGAACAGCCAGGCCCAGAGGCCCTATGGGACACGGACGGGGCATGGCTGGAGGCGAAAAGGCCAGAGATTTCGGCGGAACTCTGAAAAAGCTTTTCCGCTATATGGAAAAATATAAGATACGCTTTCTGATTATGATTATTTTCGCCGTGGCAGGCACTGTGTTCAATATTGCCGGCCCGAAAATCTTAGGAAAGGCCACCACAGAGCTGTTTAACGGCCTGGTGGCAAAAGTCAGCGGCACTGGAGGCATTGATTTTACAAAAATTATCCAGATTCTGCTGGGCGTGCTCTGCCTTTACGTGGTCAGTGCATGTTTCTCCTTTATCCAGGGTTTTGTGATGACAGGGATTTCCAACGACGTGACTTACTCCCTGCGGCAGGATATCTCCAGTAAAATCCACCGGATGCCCATGAAATATTTCGAGAGCAGAACCCACGGAGAGACCCTCTCACGGGTGACAAACGATGTGGACACCCTGCAGCAGAGTCTGAATCAGAGCCTGACCCAGCTGATCACCTCGGTAACCACCATTATCGGCGTGTTTTTCATGATGCTCAGCATTAATGTGTGGATGACTTTGTGCGCCCTGCCCATTCTGCCTGTGTCCATGGCTATCATAGGCGCAGTCATGAAACGCTCCCAGAAATATTTCCGGGGACAGCAGAATTACCTGGGCCAGGTGAATGGGCAGATTGAAGAAATCTATGCGGGCCACAATATTGTGAAGGCTTTCAACAAAGAAGATGACGTGGTAAATGTATTCGAGGAAACCAACGGGAAGCTGTACGATTCCGCATGGAAATCTCAGTTTTTCTCCGGGATTATGATGCCGGTGATGCAGTTTGTTGGCAATATTGGATATGTGATGGTTGCCCTGCTGGGCGGTTATATGGTGATTAAAAACGCCATAGAGGTGGGGGATATCCAGTCGTTTTTCCAGTATATCCGCAACTTTACCCAGCCTATTACCCAGGTTGCCCAGGTGACAAATATGCTCCAGTCAGCCACAGCCGCCGCAGAGAGAGTTTTTGAATTCCTGGACGAAGATGAGGAAGAAGATACCAGGGAACACCCCATTGATCTCTCCCAGTTAAAAGGAAATGTGGAATTCGACCATGTATCTTTTGGCTATCAGCCGGACAACTGTATAATCCATGATTTTTCGGCAAAAATCAAAGACGGGCAGAAAGTGGCCATTGTAGGGCCCACCGGAGCCGGAAAAACCACTATGGTTAAACTGCTCATGCGTTTTTATGATGTAAACGGCGGTTCTATCAAAATAGACGGCCACAATATACAGGATTTCCCCAGAGACCAGCTGCGTGAAATGTTCGGCATGGTGCTGCAGGATACCTGGCTGTTTAACGGAACGATTATGGATAATATCCGCTATGGAAGGCTGGAGGCCACAGACAAGGAGGTGGTCGCGGCTGCGAAAGCGGCTAATGTGCACCGCTTTATCATGGCCCAGCCAGGTAGATACCAGATGATGCTCAACGAGGAAACCAGCAATGTGTCCCAGGGGCAGAAACAGCTTTTGACCATTGCACGGGCAATTCTGGCGGATAATAAGATTCTGATTCTGGATGAGGCCACCTCCTCTGTGGATACCAGAACGGAAGTCCGGATTCAAAAGGCCATGGATAATCTCATGGAGGGCCGCACCAGCTTCATCATCGCCCACAGGCTTTCTACCATACGCAATGCGGATTTGATATTGGTTATGAAGGATGGGGATATTATTGAACAGGGTAATCATGAGGAATTGATGGAAGCCGGCGGATTTTACGCGCAGTTGTATAACAGCCAGTTTGAGAAGGCTGAGGCGGTGTAGGAAAAATGTCATAGACTGATATATGGATAATATTATGTGAACAAAAGCTGTAAAAATTCACGTTGAATTTTACAGCTTTTTGTGTATAATAAAAATAGCAGAAACAATACAAAATCAAGGGAGGGACTGAAAGAATATGGCAAATATTTTACCAGTATCAGATTTGAGAAATTATAATGAAGTCCTGAAAAACTGCCACAAAGGAGAACCGGTATATCTGACAAAGAATGGCAGAGGACGTTTTGTAGTAATGGATATTGAAGATTATGAACGTGATCGTGCGGAAAAAAAACTTCTGATAAAGCTGCAGGAAGCCGAAGAAGAAGTGAAAGACGGCGAAGGCTGGCTGGATCTGGATGAACTGAAAGCACTTTTGGGGGAATAAGATGTTAAAACTGCGGATCAATCCCATTGTTGCAAAAGATTTGAAGAATATCAGAGATTACATTGCCGAAGACAACGAAGAATATGCCGCGAAGACAATAAAGGAAATTTACGGTAAATTCGAAAACCTCCGGATGTTTCCTGAAATGGGTTCGAATCTTTCCAAGAGAGTCAGCTTTCGGACAGACTATAAATATGCCATATGGGAAGATTACGTGATTATCTACAAGGCAGGCAGCGAGTATGTAGAGATCTATCGAGTGGTCAATCGGTATCAGGATATTACAAGAATTTTTTATTAACAAAGCAAAAGGGTTATGGAGTCAAAAAACTTTATCAAAAAAAACTATTGACAAATATAATTTTTGTATTATACTGAGGCATAGAAAAAATAAAACTAATTCATAAGCAAAGACGCTTCACTCAGGTGGGGTGTCTTTTTTTCTTTAAACACAAAAGGAGGAACCCCTATGTCTATGACACCTATGAATAATTCGGATTACCTGCAGAGAGTAAAATTCGCAGATGAACTGGTTGCTATTGAATCGGCAAAGAAGGCAAAAGGTATTACTTACGAGGAATTGGCTGATGAAATCGGCGTAAATAAGGTATGGCTCACAAGTGCTATGAAGGGCCAGCAGTATGTGCCGGAGGAATACTGTATAAAACTTGCCAAAGCTCTAGATATCCCGGAGGAAACGGCTATGTGTCTGAATGAGCATCCTTATAAAGGTAATACAGACCCGGTTTTGTACCGTCTTCATGAAGTGCTTGATACATACGGTCCTGCCATCAAGGAAATTTTGCATGAAAAAGGCGGCAATGCCATTATGAGCGCTATTGACTTCGGAATTGATGTGGATATTGAAAAAGATCCTAAGGGCGACCGGGTTATTATCACATGGAATGGGAAGCTGCTTCCCTATAGTAAACAAGGCAGATATCCCTGGTAAGCTAACCGGCTGCGGCCATGGAGATATTGCATTACGGAGCTGCTTTCAGATGTGACTCTGGTTATGAAATGAGAGTTTTGCAATTTTCTTACTTACGTAAAATTTGGGAGTGTAAAATAAAGTGTGTAAGTTAGAAAACCAATTAATCTAACTGCGCACT
>CANSYV010000068.1 GCA_947651335.1 uncultured Lachnospiraceae bacterium | reverse complement strand
GTGAGGAGACTCGCTAGTTGGGCGGTCAATAATGAATTTTCTGCCATCTTTCTCTCGTCCTTTCTCAACTATCTGATCTTTATATCATGATTAAGCCCGCCAAATATAGATGTTGGACGTTCTTATCATAAACATTTGAAAACAATTTTACCGCTGAAACTGCTGTACTGCCGGGTATAACCGCTTTTATCTGCGTAAGCCCTGACTTTAAAATACTGCTTTTTATACGTTTTTAAATCAATTTTTGTCAGGGTACAGGTTATTTTTCCTCCGGACTTTACGGCCTTTCCGATTTTTTTATACCTATTTCCCGATTTCTGATAGATATATACTTTAGACCCTGCTATCCGGTATGCAGGCTTATATTTCTTTGTGCTGGGGTTATACTGGTAAATCTCATATCCCGAAACCCCAGAAGCTGTTTTACACGAAAATAACGCCTTCGTTTTTCTGCCCGGCTTCCCGGCAGTCTTAAAAGATATTTTCCCGGGTACTGCCGGTTTTGTCAATACTTTTTTTACACTGCTGTAAGCGCCGGTTTTTCTGCCTGTGCCAGCGCCCCGGACTGCACGGACCCGGTAACGGTACGGCGAAGCCGGGGAAAGTCCTTTATCCACATAGGAAGTCTTCTTAGTACTTCCTGCCAGCTTCCATTTATCGTCCGCAGATGTCCTGCGGTAAACCTGGTAACAGTCCGCCTGGGTAACCTTCCCCCATTTCAGCGTGATTTTTTTCTTATCCGAAACCGCGCCGGTGATGACTGTCTGCTTTGGCGCAGGTTCTTCTGGCGCAGCTGTGGGCTGGGGTTCTGGTGCGGCCGTGGGTTCGGGCTGTGGTACATCTGTGGGCTGGGGCTCTGGTGTGATTGTGGGCTGAGGCAGTTCCTGGGAATCTGTGGTATATGCCTTGATTCTGGAATTGACTGCCTTTCCATTTGAGAGATACTGCCCATTCATATCACGCCACGTCTTACCCTGTCCCTCCCGGTAAAAAGACTGCCCGGACTCCACCCCGGTCTCGAATTTAATCCACCCGTTATTTACTGCGGATTCTATGGCAAAGCTTTTCTTTGTATCACTGATGTTTGTGAAAATCACACTGAAGTAACTGCCTTCCCACAGGTGCACCTCCTGCTCCAGAGGAAACGTATAATACCCGGTGTAGCTGGTGGATACTCTTTGCCCTTCTACAGCATGGGTTCCCCCGGAAGGGTCCAAGGGGTCCCTCAGGTCTGTGTACACATCCACAGCCAGCTGTGCATTGGAAGAACTCACCAGGATTCCCACTGCTTTTAGAATCTCACTGCCGGAGGGATTGCCTTTTACCTGAAACACATTGGCGTGGGAGGCTCCTGCATCCACTGATATGGAACTGCTCCCGGAGGACCCGTCATATTGGTAATTGTGGTCATAGTTTCCCACAGGTTCAAAGTCTGCGGACACTCCTCCCGCCAGAGTCCGATCTTCATAGGAAATATAAATATATCCCTGGTCGCCGGACTGCTCTCCCCAGCTGTTCTTCACAATCCATGCCCCGTCCCCTGACACCTGGGACGCGCCGGAAAAATTATTCCTGCTGTAACTGTCATCCCACCCCACAATGGTGACAGCGTGGTTGATGGAACCTTTGCTGACCGGACAGCAGTATGCCCCCGTCTCTTTGTTCCAGTATGTATTATCATGATAATAATTGATTCCCACTGGCTGGCGGTAACGGTAAAGGGCCTCTTTCATGTCATCTACAGACGCCTCTGAGATAAACCGGGCATTCTGCAGATGGGCCTCCGATTCATATGCCCTGGCATTATCCAATCCGGCAGTATCTGTGGAATACGGAAAGGCTGCCTCGCCAGCCGCCCCTGACCAGGTGGACAAAAATTTGCTGGCAAGCTGCATATTTCCGCCGATTGACTTATAAGTTTCCCATTCATAGGCCGCTATATTCCGATCCCCCAGTGTATTTCCCAGAGGGTCGTTCTGACGGTTGTAGAAAAAATACGCCAGGTGTTCTTCTGAGTAATCCAGTTCCCCCTGGCTGCTCTGCTTCATCATGGAGGACTCTGCGGATGCAATGGCGGAAAAAGCCCAGCAGGGTCCGTCCACCACCTGATTTTTCACACTGGTAACAATTCCTTCATCGCGAAGGTCAAACCGCTTTATGCCAGCGGTTTCCCCCATCCTGGCACGGTCCTGGGCCTGCACCGGCTCTACCATCTCATCGGGAAGCGGCATCTCTTTTAATTCCGGTACCATAGCTTCCTGTTCCGCTATCTCTTCCTCAGTCATGGGTCTTCCCAAAATATAATCAACAACAGGGGCCTCAGGCTGCAGTACATGGCCGGACACATGGACTGATGCTCCCCAGCTTCCCGCCAGCATCCCCAGGCCCAGCAAAACAGAAAAAACTTTCCGCTTATTCATTCTCATAAAATCTCCCACTTTCTGTGGTCTGGTTTATATAATTTTAGCTTTTATTATACAGGAAACAGTCAAAAAAACAAGATTTTTTTAATTTCGTTTTTCTCTGCGCCAGATATACAGACAGCATCCAAGAATGCCCGCCAGCAATATAAAAACAGGAATTCCATTCTCTCCGGTGTCCGCCCATCTCCCAAATGAAGCATGAGAGGCTGCCTGCTTTTTCTCCTCCACTGGTTCTTCAGCTTTACCGGTTTCTGTCCCGCCGCCTTTCCTGGGCCCTGCATCCTGTGTATCGCAGGCTTTTACATCCGCGTTTTGAGCCTGGGCGCCCGCCTTTTCATTTTTTCCTGTTCCTTCACTGGGGGCTTTTTTCTCTGTGCTCCCCCGTTTCTTTCCTGTACCGGCCTGTTCACCGGGGATGTCCGTGGGCAGGATTTTATCTGCCGCAGACACAGATGCGCCGCTGTCCTTTACCTGGGAAACCTCTGAAGAAGTCTCTGCGGATGATTCATTTTCCGCCCCATTTTCCCCGGCTGTTTTTGAAGTATGAATGACCGGAACCGTTATGTTTTGTATTTTTCCCACGTGCAGATCCAGACTCTCGGGCGCCAGTACAGGCGTGGGAACTGGCACAGGTGTCTCTATATGAATTGGCACCACTTCATAAGATATGGAATAGATCTGGTCCGGACTTTTCGGGCCGGTAGTCTCCGGGCTGTTTTTATCCTGAGAATTGGATGATATTTCCGGAAGCTCCGGGTCTGAACCGTCTTTAGGAATCTTCTCATAGACAGCCATATATGCCGCGCCCTCAGTCACCACTTCACAAAGTTCTGGCTGCCATCCGGTAAAGCGATAGGTGTATTCCTCATCTTCCTCCCGCTCCGGAACAATAATATCTTCCAGTCTCTGTCCATACGTACAGATCTTCGAATCCAGAAAATTCCCGTCATAGTCCAGAAAGTCTACAATGTAACTGATATCTTCTTCATTTTCCCACAGTCTTTCTACTTCGTCCGGCACACAGCCCTTGGCATTTACCGGCAATGCCGCTGAGAGGGCAAGACTGAGCCATATGACTGCAGTAATAAAATTTATCCTTTTACTTCTCATTTGTCTCCCTTTTTCAATGTCTGGAAGGAATATGCGGAACTCTGGCCACAATATGCAGTTCCTCCCAGTTTCGTTTCCACAAACTCCTTTCCAGCTCCACCAGATAGCCGCAGCCGTTTTCCACATGCCACTGGTAATAATCTTTTTTCGGACTGACGTATTCCTCCAGAATATTCATAATATTTCCCCCATGGGTAATCACTGCCGCTGATTTTGCTTTCCTGTTCAGGCAGTAACCCACCACTTTCTGGAATCCTCTCAATGTCCGCCACCGAAACGCCTCCCGGCTCTCACCATTGGGAAAGGGAAGGGCGGCGCCGCTGTCAATCCATTTCTGATAATCAGGATTGTCTGAAAGCTCCTGGTAATTCTTATTTTCAAAATCGCCAAAATCGCATTCCGCCAGCTCTTCTATGATATGAAAAGCCCTGTCCGGGTAAATCAGCCGGGCAGTCTGTACACATCTGCACAGGGGGCTGACAAAAATATGTTCTGCATCCGGATAAAAGTGTTCCTTTAGGAAACGGGTTCCCTCCGGACATAAGGGCTCATCTGTGACGCCTATATAGCGTTTTTTCAAGTTCCCCGCTGTAAAAGAATGCCTCAGCAGCACCATTTTAAGCATCCTTGATCACCGTCCCTATCCCGCACACCACCCGGTGCACACGCCGGGCCCGGGCCGCCAGTTCACAGCACACCCGTCCCACAGCCTCCCGAAAGGCCCTGTCCCTGACATCTATGGGAACCACCCCATAGCCCACTTCATCTGACACAATCACCAGGCCGGGGGTTTTCTCCATAATCAGCTCAGGCAGCCTTTCCAGGTCTTCTCCCTGTTCCATCTGCCTGCCCAGAAAATCGTGAAAATGATGCACCCCCCCTGCTCCCAGCAGTTCGTCCAAAGTACAGTCTGCTCCGTTTACCCATACAGCATGGGGGAACAGCTTCTTGGCATATTCCCATTTTCCCTGATATGCACCTCCTATAATCAGCTCCATGACCCACCTCCTAACATAGCCGCTGCCGCCAGCGCCAGCAGCATACATAATTCTGAAACCTGGAGAAACCATCCGGCCAGGTCTCCGGTCACGCCGCCGAATTTGCTCTGAGCCATCCGGCAGTAATATCCATATACCAAAAGCCCCGCAGCCAGGCATACTGCCCCTGGCATCGGAGCCAGGAATATCAGCGCCCCGCCGCAGATGAACAGGTAACCAATCATCACCAGGGCAACGGTTTTCTTCTGGGCTCCATCAGAAAAGGCTGCCGCCAGGCCAGTGTTCTTAGCCATGGGCCGGGTTACAATGGCCAGACCGCTCAATGCCCGGGATATCATGTAGACACAGGCCGCCTGGTAGATGATCTTCATATCATCCAGGGCAATATCGCCAACGGCAGTGTATACCCCCAGGCTCAGAGAAAAATACACACATCCCATAATCACCGCAAAAGCTCCGGCCCGGGAATCTTTCAAAATTTCCAGACGTTTCTCCGGCTCCTGCCAGGAGCCCAGAGCATCAGAGGTGTCCAGAAAACCGTCCAGATGAATCCCCCCGGTCACAGCCACGGGAATCAATGCCAGCACCGCTGTCCCCAGGCCAAAGCCGCCCCCGTCCAGGTGAAGAATTGGTAAAAGTCCCATCCAGCCTGCGCTTAAAGCCCCTGATACCAGCCCGACCAGAGGAAAGAAGCACATAACATAGCGCATGTTTTCTTTTGTCCATGAGCTTTTTGGCATGGGAATTTTCGAATACATGGAAAAAGCGATTTTAAAAGCATTCCACAAGGCTTTCATAAAAGATTCCCGCTCCTTTCTGTGCCTGTTTCCACTGTGTTTTTCCTGTACAGAGGAATCCCGTATACCACTTCCACCACCTGCTGTGCCATCTGCGCCATCCGGCAGTTGATCTCACCCAGGTACTGCTGATACCTTTTTGTTTCCTCATGGTATGGCTGGCAGTCGGAGAAAATCTCGTTGGTCACCACACAGAGATGGGATGCCTGTCTTTCCAGATGACAGACCCCTCTCATCACCGCTTCCACTGTCTTCTCTCCTGCGCCGGACTCCTGGAACATCTCATTTGCCGCCAGATTTGACATGCATTCCAGGAGTATATTGGCGCCTGGCGGCACCTGAATCCATTCCAGACCTGTATAACACTCCACGGTCTGAAAGCCTTTACCCTTTCGCATTTCTTGGTGTCGGGCAATTCTCTTTTCACTCTCTTTATCAAAGGGGTACATGGTGGCCACATAAAGCCTTTGTGCCGGCCCCCAGGAAAGCACCAGGTCTTCTGCATAGGCAGACTTTCCGCTGGCGCTTCCCCCTGTAATCACAGTCAGCATCTTTTCCCCCTAATCCAAATGTTTATATTCTTCCATATGAATGTCACAGAAGGTACTCATTTTCTCATACACTTCTGCCGCCATATCCAGCAGTGGGAACAGGGCCACGGCTCCGCTTCCCTCTCCCAGGCACATATGTCCGTGAAGAAATGCCTCTTTTCCCAGCGCTTCCAGTATCATATGGGCTGCAGGCTCCTGGGATACATGAGACGCGATCATATAATCTTTTGCCTGTGGGCAGATTCCCGCGGCTGCCAGCGCTGCCACCCCGGAGATAAAGCCGTCGATTACCACAGGAATCCCCAGAGCCGCCCCGCCCAGGAAAAGACCCGTAATCCCGCCGATATCAAAACCGCCCACCTTCGCCAGCACGTCGATTGGATCTGCTGGGTCTGGCTTGTAGGTGCGGATGGCATGGCCAATCACCGCAATTTTCTTTTCCAGCCCTGCACTGGACAGCCCGGCCCCCCGCCCGGTGACTGCTTCCACCGGCTGGTTTAAAAGAACAGCCGCCATAGCGCTGCTGGTGGTAGTATTTCCGATTCCCATCTCCCCGGTGGCCAGCAGGCGGTACCCCTGGTTCCTCAATTCTTCGGCGGTCTGAATCCCTGCCTCAATGGACTGCACCGCCTGCTCATAGGTCATAGCAGGTTCCTTTGCCATATTTTTGGTCCCATAAGCCACTTTCTTCCTGGGCACCTTGGTATCTGACACCATTCCCACATCAATAGGAAAATGGTCTGCACCTGCCAGTTTACTGAATATGCTGGAGATGGCGTCCCCTTTCAGAAAGTTTTCCCCCACCAGCGCTGTGATTTCCTGCCCGGTCTGGGTCACACCTTCCTCCACCACCCCGTTATCCGCACACATGGAGACTAATGCCTTCTTTCCAATATTTATGTCCTGGCTGCGGGTGATTCCCACTATCTGTACCACCAGGTCTTCCATCAATCCCAGACTGTGTAAGGGATGGGCAATGCTGTCCCAGCGTTTCCTGGCAGCCTCCATAGACTGGGTGTCCAGCGGTTTCACCAAAGTTTTCGCCTCTTTCAATGTCAACATTTTTGAATGCCTCCTTTTCCTATCCGGCACGGAAACACATAAATATACGGAAAGCGCAAAGCCCCAGATTCTGAGCTTTACGCTTCCCGGTATCCTATGCCCCATGGATCATCTTCTTAATTATCTTCCCCTTCAGCCAGCTGGCTCTGTCTGGCCGCAATTTCTTTCTCCTGTATCTCGGCGGG
>CANSYV010000067.1 GCA_947651335.1 uncultured Lachnospiraceae bacterium | reverse complement strand
CTTACCAAACCCGGTGGCTCCGTAAATGACAATGCCCCCTTGTATCCAGGCTGGCAGCTTTTACACTGCCATGCATAATTTCATAAACTTCTTTTTGAATCATTTGGTTCCTCTCTCTGCCAATAGATTACAAAGATTATATCACCTAATTTCCCTGTACACAAGGCGCAAAGGCTTTTCCGCGAAATAATACATATGCGGCAATCGTACAACCCCAGATATTCTCCCTCCATAAACCGCAATCCGGAACTACCCGAACGGGTAGTTCCTTTTTCATTCCTCTTATGTTAATATGTGAAAAATAACCAAAGGAGGGAGAAAATGCCCAGTCACGGATACCGATATATCCGGCCGGAAAAAGCATGGAAGAAGCTGCGCGCGGCCCAGGACATTGGCCATATTGTGTACATTTACGGAGCCACCGGGTTTGGTAAGACCGAGCTGGCCAGGAGATATCTGGAGAAAGAGTGCCAGAATTTTTGTTATGTTTCCTGTATAGAGGGTGGATTCGGCGCCTGGGAGCCGGACGGACTGCCCCACAGTCCCGTGGCAGTGGTGGATGATCTGCATTTTCTAAAGGAAAAGGCCCAGCGGGAGGAAGTGTCTGCTCTGGCGGATAATCCAGAAGTCTGGCTGATTTTAATCAGCCGCAGTGTACCGCCCCCCTGGCTGATGCCTCTGTATCTGAAAAAAGGATTTATCCTTATCGGCGAGGAGGACCTCCGGCTGGATGAAACGGGTGTTCAGGAATACCTGGCTGGATATGGTATTTCCCTGGAAGACGGGGATGCCGCGCAGATCTGCCAAAACAATGAAGGGAATGCCTGCGCGGTCCGTCATCTGGCCCGGATGCTGGCGGAGGGCAGACCGTACACCCCAAAGCTGGTGGAAGAAAATTCCAGGATCTTCCGGGAGTATCTGGAACACGAAGTCCTGGCCCGGTGGGACCGCGCTCTTCTGGATTTTCTCATGAAGATCAGTGTCGTGGACACATTTACCGTCCCCCTGGCGGAAATGATTACCGGAGACTGCCGCGCCGGGGAAATGATTGAGCGGGCCTGCGCTACCGGAAATTTCCTGTTCCAGAAAGGTGAGGTCTGCCGGCTCAGACCCATTCTCAGGAAGACACTGATGCAGCGGGCCCAGCGGCAGTTGGGAGGACGGATCAAAGAATACCAGTACAATGCAGGTCTGTATTATGAAATACATGGGCAGCTTCCAGAAGCCCTGGCCATGTATGGACAGTCCGGACACACTGACCGCATCCGGGAACTTTTGATTTTAAATGCCAGACGGAATCCTGGTAATGGATGCTATTATGAGCTGCGGCAGTATTACCTGAGTCTGAGGGAAGATGACATATATGGCAGTACAGAACTGATGGCAGGCATGAGCATGCTGTATTCCCTGCTCATGCGCATAGAAGAAAGTGAATACTGGTACAGCCAGCTGGAAAGCAGAGGACGCACCGCACAAAAAGCCCAGCGCCGGGAGATCTTCAGTTCTCTCACCTATCTGGACATTGCCCTTCCCCATCGGGGCAGCGGGGACCTTCTGGGGATTTTCAAACGCCTGCCCTCGCTCATCCGGGACCGGGGGATTTCCCTGCCGGAGTTTTCCGTTACCAGCAACATGCCTTCGCTGATGAACGGAGGAAAAGACTTCTGCGGATGGAGCAGGCGGGACCGGGAGCTGGCAGCCACTGTGGGAGGGCTGGTGGAGCACGCGCTGGGAAGATTTGGAAAAGGTCTGGTATCCACCGCCCTGGGAGAGAGCAGTTATGAAAAAGGGGCGGATACCTATGAAGTGCTGACCCTTCTGAGCCGGGGAAAAGTCCAGGCAGAGCGGGGCGGGATGCTGGAGATGGAGTTTGTCTCTGTGGGACTTCAGGTACGGCTGGAGCTGTTTCACGGCAAAGAGGATATGGCGGCCCATATCCTGAATTCCTTCGAAAAGAAGGTGGAAGAAGAAGGCGCTGTACAGCTTCTGCCTAATCTGCAGGCCCTGAGATGCCGGATGGCTCTGTACAGCGGTGACCGGGAGCTGACAGCTGAGTGGATGGAGAAAGCCCCTGACGAAGACCGGGAATTCTTCATCATGAACCGTTACCAGTATCTCACCAAAGTCCGGTGTTATCTCCAGTCCGGCGAATACTTAAGAGCCCACATGCTCCTGGAAAAGCTTCTGGATTACGCCAGGGCATACAGCCGCACATATATCCAGATGGAAGCTGGCCTGCTGGCGGCTGTTGTGAAATACCGGATGGACCGGGAAGACTGGCGCACAGATATGGATGCCCTGCTGCCCCAGCTTTGCCATTACCGCTTTGTGAGACTGGCCAGTGAAGAAGGAGCGGCAGTCCTCCCACTGCTGGAGAGGGGGCGCAGGGAGTGGAGCCGAGGGGATGTGCTGGATAAAGGGTGGTTCAAACAGCTGTTAGATGAAACCCGGAAAATGGCTCTGCGCTATCCTATGTATCTGAAAAGTTAGGCCGCACAGGCACCTGATTTCAGTGAACACGCTCTGGCCGTCCTGCGGCTCCAGGGAAAAGGGCTGTCTGTCAGCGAGATTGCCCAGCAGCTGTCCCTGAGTGTGGAGACGGTGCGGTACCACAACAAACAAAATTACAGGAAACTGGGGGTCTCCGGCAAGGCGGAAGCTGTGCTGGCGGCCAGGAACTTGAAGTTATTATGAACAGGAAAGGGGAAAATATGAGGCGATTTTGGAAAGAAAAAAGCCGGCAGATACTGGCGGCTGTGATGACAGCGGTTATGCTGGCAGGAACATGGGGAACGTGCGCGGGGGCGGCTGTGCTGGATGACGGATATTCAGAACAGGAAGCCATACAGGATGAGGCGCCGGAAATTATGGCTGATACAGAGGCGCCGGATGCAGAATCTTCCGGGGAAACTCTGGAAAACGAAGGGAACGAATCCGAATCAGAACTTCCCGGAGAAATACCCGCTGAAAACCTGGAAGATGAGCTGGAAACGCCGCCGGAAGGAACAGAAGGGGCAGAGGAAACCCCATCTGAAACTCCATCTGAAGAAATATCGGAAGAACCATCAGTATCAGGTGAAAATGCCCAGCCGGAAGAAAACGGGGAAACGCCCTCCGATAACAATGCTGAGATCATCGGCGAGCCGGAGTTGATGGCAGGGGCGCTGGCTTCTTCCCGGTTGGACACCAGCCAGTACCTGATGATCTACCCGGCGGCCAATAAAAAATACCGCTGGAATACCAACGGCACCGGGAAAAATGCCTGTGTCCATCTGGATGAAAACAGCGGCCGTGACTGCACCATGGATGTGAAGCTGGAGAAATCAGACGGAGGTGTGTATTACTACAGCATCAAGTACAGCGGCTCTGGTTATTATATTGACTCAGAGAAAGACGACGGCAAGACCGGACGGGTGCTGCACAATGGGAAAAAGAGCAGAGACCAGGACAATCAGCTGTTCCGGTTTGTACCGGTAAACGGAAAGAAGAACACTTACTATATCCTGTCTAAAAAAGGGGACAACGAAAAGAAAGAGCTGTACATCGGCCTGGACAAAGACCAGGGCATCGAACTGAAGCGCAAAGTGGCCACGTCTTCCAAGCCCATGGAATGGGTGGTGGAAAATGCCGCGGTGGATGTTCCCGCCGGGGCGGAGAAGCTGCCTGAAAATAATGCGGCACCCAAAACAATCTGCATGATCTACCCAAAAGGTTATAAGCGCAATGTAAATGTCAGCAGCGATTCCAAGAAAAATGGGTCCGCTCTTCAGCTCTGGCTGCACGGAACCAGTTCAAAGTTCAACTGTGAATGGGATGCCACTTACCAGGCATACAGGCTGGGGTGCATGACCATCTCAGAGGACAGCCTGGGAACAGTCTGGGAAGTAGACGGCCGAAGATATGAAGAAGGCACGGCTATTCATAGCTGGGAGAAGGTCAATGACAGCCTGAGCCAGCTCTGGAGATTCGTAGCCCGGGGAGATGGAGTCTATCGGATTCAGAACGCATATACCGGAAAATACGCGGCGTTAAAAGAGGCGAAAGACGCCGACGGTGTGAAGCTGGTCATCAGCAGCACGCCCACGGACTGGCAGGTAGAGGTGATCAACGTGAACCGTCAGAATGCGGAGTCTGTCCAGTGGATGTCCAAACTGTCAGATGATGTACTGTTGTCAGATATTAACATCCCAGGCACCCACGACACCGGTACTGCCTGTACCACAGCATTCGGCCTGAATTTCAGTGATTCAGAGAGTGTCTCCGTCTCCAAATGCCAGCAGCTTTTCGTAGAAGAACAGTTCATCGCAGGGGTGCGTGCCTTAGACCTGCGGATTTATGAAGGAGACAACAATGACAATCCGGATATCGTACATGGGGGCCAGTACGCCCAGTGCCGCAAGCAGGATGGCAGCCATCTGGGCCTCCAGGATGTACTCCAGAAGGCAAAAGAATTCCTTGCTGCAAATCCTGGTGAGACAATCATCATCAAGACAGGCGCCCAGGGAACCAAAGGCAGTGTAGAAAATGTGGCCAGAGCCCTGGACCACAATATCCAAAGCGGCCGCTATCCCATTTACAAACCTGAGACTGCCTCTGTCCCCAAGCTGGGAGAAGTCCGGGGAAAAATCGTGCTCATGCGGGCATTTTCCTTCGGCAGCTACCGGCCTGCCAGCAAAGAAACCTATTTTGGACTGGACCTGAACAGCGGCTGGGGCGGGGATTATGATAAGATTCCCGGAGCCCGCCAGATCTACGATTCCAACGGCAGCCGGGTATGGGTGCAGGATGCGTACACCGTCAATGTGACAGACAAACGCAGCCACGTAGAAAAAACAATCGATCAGGCAAACGGAGGGGAGATTCCCGCCGGAGCCTATATCTGGAATTTTACAAGCTGTACCAATCCTATGGTCATCATCAACGGGGCCAGGGACATGGCATCATGGTTTTTAAGCCGTGACGCCCGTGCTTACCGGAACGGGAAAAAGCTGGGAATCGTCCTGATGGATTACATGGACGCTAATATGGCCCGGGCCATCTACAGCAATCCTCCGGTGGAGGCCGTGAAATTCCCCACACAGGTATCCATGACCTACGGACAGTCTTTGTCCCAGGCATCAGCCTCCGGGGGAAGCGCACTGGGAAGCTTTTCCTTTAAAAATCCGGGAACTGTGCCTTCCAAAACCGGTACATATGTATATACCATGGTTTACACTCCACTGGACCCGGATGACCCGGGCATGGAGCAGGATGTCACTGTCACTGTGGGAAAAGCAGCCCAGCGGCTAAAGAATTCCTTCGCCTCCCTGAAACGGAAAACCGGAGGAAAAGCAGTCACCGCGAAGATTTCCGGGGCAAATACAAAACTGACATTTACCTCATCAGACCCGGATGTGGTCCGGGTGGATAAAAATGGCCGGCTCCGTTTCGTGAGCGTGGGAAAAGCGGTGATCACTGTCCGCGCGGCAGAGAATGAAAATTATCTGGCAGCGTCAAAACAGTTTACCGTGACCGTAATTCCCAAAACAACAGGCATCCGGAATCTGGCATTTTCCGGGAAAGGGAACATCCTATTTAAAATCAGAAACGCCTCAAAAGCATACACAGGATATGAGGTTCAGTATCGGGTTAACAAAAGCAAAAAAGTACACACCAAGAAAGTGAAACGGGGTTCCCTGAAAAAGTCCGACCTTAACAAATTCAAATCAGGGGATGTGATCCGTCTGAGGGTCAGGGCTTATCAGACGGTTGGCAAGAAGACCTATTATGGGCGTTATGGGGTGTATCGGACTGTGAAAGTAAAATAGGGAGTGGAAAAAAGGCAGGATGTAATTCCAAATAAAATGATCACATTATAACACAAAAAACAGTACCGGAAAACTTCCGATACTGTTTTTTTGTTGAAATTATCGAAAAATAGAACTCCTTCAATCTTTCTTAATTCTAAACCGCTTCCCCCCGCCACTGGGCCATCACTTCCCCCAGCCGTTTCACATAATACTGATAATACTCATAAGGGGTATCCGGCGCGGCCTGATGGTCGATTCCGCAGAGATACCCGCCCTGGCGGATCACCGGTTCCAGCCGCTTAAACTCCCGGTCAATCGCCTCCGGCCCTTTTATGATTTCCAGTTTATTAAACCCGCCGATGAATTTAAGCCCTGGAAACTGTTTTCTCACCTGTACAATGTCCACCCCCGCGTTCACATCCACAGGCAGGAATCCGTCCACCCCGGCGGAGACAAAATTGGGAATTAACTTCGTAAAATCGCCGTCCGTATCTACAATCACCTGGGAGACGCCCCGTTCTTTCAGAAATGGTATCATTTCTTCATAACAGGGTTTTAAAAATTCATCAAAGGTGGCCGGAGAAATCAAAGGCCCGTTTTTCCCGCTTAAATCTTCCTCGAAAAAAAGCACCGAGGGTTTTACAATTTTCAGTATTTTGTCCATCTGTTCTTTGTAAATATCCATCTGGAAACGATGGATATCGTGAAGCATCTCCGGGTAATCGTACCAGGAATACAGCATGGGCTCATTGTCCATCAAATCCCGGATAATCCAGAAGAATCCCATCAGCCGGAAACGGATGGGGTACTTTCCGCTCTCGCTGATTTCCCGGTATTTCCCATATCTGGCCTGCATCGCCTGGTCGGTACAGTATTTTTTATACGCTTCCAGGGTATGTGCTTTATGCTTTTCCCAGGACTCCTCGTCCCACACCACAGGCTTCACCGCCATGGCCTCCAGGGACGTACCCACATGGGAGCCTTTTGCGTATCTGCGTATCCACCCGTCCACATCTCTTTTTATGCAGTATCTTTCCGTCTCCTCTAATATTTCCTCATCATAACTCAAAAACGGAATGCGGAATGCCATGCGGACCACAGGGTCATAGCCGATCTTTTTTTCCAGGTCAAAGACTGCATCCGCCAGCATGGTCATATAATAATGGTCCGCTGGCTCTACATCCCCGTCTTTCCGGATAAATCCAATCTCTGTGGGAACGCAGGGCAGCCCCATCCGCTGGTTAAAATCTGTATCCAGTCCCTGTTTCTGCCAATTCATAATTGTCAGATCCCATGGCTCCATGGTTTCTTCCTTCGCACCCCGGTCAAGCCCTTCGTTGGAAAAGCTCAAGGTTAAAATTTCACGCTCTCTGTTGGTCATTTTAATCTCCTTATTTATACAATTTTTTCCTATAATCCTGTTATTTCTGCCATTGTAATTTCGCAATTAAGCATAATGA
>CANSYV010000066.1 GCA_947651335.1 uncultured Lachnospiraceae bacterium | reverse complement strand
GGGACACACCGTCCCCCATGATGTATTCTTCGAATCCGGTCTCTTCCATCTCTTCAACAATCCTTTTATAATCATCCCCATTCCTTTCATAAAGTTCGACGAAAGTCTCCACACTGGTGTCGCTGAAGCTAAAGAAATTGTAGGTTTCCGTTTTAGATGGACAAAAAGAATATATGCGATATGGCTGTTTTTCTGTCAGATCTGTGAGATAAATCTTCTCATCCTCTATTTCATAAGATTCTTCTTCCCAGTCTGGCTTCATAAGAGTGATCTCGCAGAATTTATTTCCGTATTCAATGTGCAGGACACGGTTATTGACATTACCAAGTAAGGATGAAGTGACGGTTCCGCCATTGTCCACTTTAAATGTTTTGGTGTGCGCATTGATAGAGATTGTATCTGTAGTTTCATCTGTATATGTAATGGAAAGTTCCATGCCATAGAGGTCGATGTTGTTGTCGCGTTCAGTGAGATATGTCATCTTATCTGGGTTTTTCGTAACTTTTATTGATTTTACAGTTTTTTCCGCTTCAATATCATCGCCTGCCATTTCTGGTGCGATCTCCATACTCTCATATAAATTCTCCTGTCCTGAAAAATTTATCTGGGCATTGTTTTCTTCATTTTTTGTATCCGCAGGTGTAAGATCCTCTGGATTCCCGAGAGGAGTATCATCTGAGACTGTACCATTTCCCATATCCGTTTCCGCGTCTTGCTCTATTTCCGATACATGGCCGGTATCTGACGCAAGTATGCTGGAGGACGCCGCTGTGGCGGACAATGATACCGCAAGTGAGACTGCAAGTATTTTTTTATAAATGCTCCCTTTCATAAACCGCTCCTTTCTATCTTTTGAAGTATGCTATTTTATTCAATTATACGCACTTTATCGCATTTTACAATATGGATTTGAGAAAAACTCATATCTGTACATTTGGATAGTTAAAAGCTCCCATTAAAAAACGCAGGTGATGCCCCATCGCCTGCGTTTTTTGACCTGTAGAATTTGCTAATTTCCCGAATCCCCACACCCTGCGCATCCCCCGCAGCCAGCTCCCCGCCTGTCATCCGGCAGGGTATCCAGCACCGGCACCAGGGAGCAGACTGCCTGGGCGGAAATTCCTTCTCCTGTCCCGGTAAATCCCAGCCCTTCCTCGGTTGTGGCCTTAATATTCACCTGATTTTCCTCCAGGCAGAGGATGTCCGCCACATTTTTCTTCATCTGCGGAATATAGGGAGCCATCTTGGGCTTCTGGGCGATAATCACCGCGTCAATGTTCTGAATCACATAGAGATGCCTCTCCAGCAGTTCCCCTGTCCTCTGAAGCAGCTTCAGGCTGGATATCCCCCGGTATTCTTCACTGGTGTCGGGAAAATGAACCCCGATATCGCCCAAAGCCGCAGCCCCCAGCAGGGCGTCCATAATGGCGTGAACCAGCACATCCGCGTCTGAATGGCCCAGAAGACCTTTCTCATATGGAATGTTCACACCGCCCAGTATCAAGTCCCGTCCTTCCACTAATCTGTGTACATCGTAGCCAATTCCCGCACGCATGATTTCCCTCCTGTCTGCCATCCCCATGACATTTTCATAGATACTCAAACACTAAGTACCCGCTATTTGCGCCATTGCCGCGTTGGCTTCAATCGACGATGCCACCGCAGGGTCTACCCCAGCGAAGCGAGGGTATCGCCTCATTCAGGTGCTTTGCTGCGGCTGCCTGGCAGTCATTTGCCGAAAGCCCTGCGGCAATGCAGAGGTACTGCCTTACTCCTGCCCCAGCCGTTCTTCGATGGCTTTTACCACAGTCTCCAGTACTTTTATTCTGGCATAATACTTGTCATTGCCTTCCACCACCACCCAGGGCGCATGGGGTGTGGAGGTGCGTATGAGCATTTCGTTAACTGCTTCCTCATACTGCTCCCACTTTTCCCGGTTTCTCCAGTCTTCGTCTGTGATTTTCCACTGTTTCTCCGGGTTTTCCTGGCGGGCCGTAAAGCGCCTCTCCTGCTCATCTTTGTCAATCTGCATCCAGAATTTCAGGACAATGGCCCCCGCATCGTACAAATCCCGCTCCATGTCATTGATTTCCTTGTAAGCCCTCTGCCACTCTCCTGTGGTGCAGAAACCCTCAATGCGCTCTACCATCACACGCCCATACCAGGTTCTGTCAAATATGGAGAAGTGCCCTGCTTTGGGCATGGCCTGCCAGAAACGCCACAGATAGTGATGTGCCTTTTCCCAGTCGTTGGGGGAGGCCGTGGGAATCACGGTGTAGCCTCTGGGGTCCATTTTCTCAGTGAGCCGTTTGATGGCTCCTCCCTTTCCTCCCGCGTCCCAGCCTTCGAATCCCAGCACCACCGGAATGCGCTTCCTGTACAGCTCCCCGTGCAGCAGCTGGATTTTTGACTGGAGCTTCTTCAGTTTTTCTTTGTATTCCTTTTTGGAATAGGACAGGTTCAGGTCCACTTTACTCAATATGGATTCTTTCAGCGCCCGGTCATCAATCAGCTGTTTTTTCTTTTGGTCTTCCTTTTTCCCCGCAGACGCCTTCTCAATGCACTCCGCCAGGGCGTTGATGACAATGGTATAAATCTTCACTGTGGCAAACCTTCTGTCTGTAGACTCAATGATATGCCAGGGGGCATAGTCTGTATCCGTTTTCTGGAGCATCTCCTCGTAAACCTTTTCCAGCTCGTCAAAGTTTTTACTGCATCTTTTGTCAGAAGCGGATACCCTCCAGGCCGTCTCTTTGTTTTTCAGAAGCTTTTTAAAACGCTTCTTCTGCTCCTTCTTGTCAATAGCCAGGAACAATTTAATCAGCACCACACCGTCATCGGTGATTTGCTGTTCAAATGACAAAATGGAATCGAAGGCATGGGCCACATCCTTTTTTCCCACACTTTTTTCAAAACGCTCGGAAAGCACCCTGTTGTACCAGCTGGTATCGTAGAGGGCAATCCGGCCTTTTGCTGGCATTTTCGTCCAGAAACGCCACATGAACGGGTGCATCCGTTCTTCTTCTGTCTCCCTTTTCACAGGATGGACTTCGAATCCTCTGGGGTCCAGGGCGTGAATCAGCGCCCCGATCTGAACGCCTTTGCCCGCAGCCGGGTATCCCTCAAAAGCAATCATCACAGGAATCCCCAGATTCCTGCACTGGCGCTGCAGCCTTCCCAGTTCCGCCTCCAGGATATTCATCCTGGCCTGATATTCTTCTTTCGTCATTTCTTTCGTTAAATCCAGCTTTTCTAACACAGCCATGCCTCCTTTCCACTGACAGTTCCTAACAGCCTGCGTCCGTTACACTTATTCTTTTCCCACCTGCTTCAAATATACATCCTTTTCCTGATAAACCTGGAATCCGCCCTTGGTGAGAATCTCAATGGCACCCTCCGGGTCGCTGCATTTCATCACCGCAGCAGCCTGATCGCCGTTGGCGAAGGCGTACATATATTCCACGTCGATTCCCGCATCCGCCAATTTCCCCATTGCCTTTCCTAAAGAGCCCACAGCATGGCTGACACCGATGCACACCACTTCTGTCAGCTTGGCCGCAAATTCATTTTCTCTCAGCTTCTCTCTCCCCTTTTCCGGGTCGGAAACCATCATGCGCAGCATGCCATAATCAGAGGAATCCGCAAGAGAAAGGGCTACGATATTCACATCGTTATCCGCCAGAATCTCCAGCACCTCATGCAGCCGTCCCAATTTATTCTCCAAAAATACAGATAATTGTTTTACGATCATTTTCTCTCTCCTTTACAGCTTCCTCTTGTCAATCACACGTTTTGCTTTTCCCTCACTGCGCTCAATGGATTTGGGCTCTACCAGTTTTACCTGGGCAGCGATTCCCAGCGCCTGCTTGATCACATGTTCGATCTTCCTGGTGAGGCTCTGGAGCTGGTTCATCTGGTCGGAGAAGAACCGTTCTTCTACTTCCACCTGGATTTCCAGTGTATCCAGATTGCCCTGGCGGTCTACGGTCATGAGATAATTGGGCAGTACCTCATCCACTTCCAG
This sequence comes from uncultured Lachnospiraceae bacterium, assembly GCA_947651335.1. Classification (GTDB taxonomy): domain Bacteria; phylum Bacillota; class Clostridia; order Lachnospirales; family Lachnospiraceae; genus MGBC164599. The sequence goes on along the minus strand of CANSYV010000066.1, from coordinate 3,293 downwards.
AAGCGCTGCTTCCACCTGGGACGGGAATACATTCACACCGCGGATAATCAGCATATCATCCGTACGTCCGGTGAAGCGGGCGATCCTTGCATGGGTCCTTCCGCATTCACATTTGGAGTACTCAATGCTGGTCAGATCCTTGGTGCGGTAACGGAAGAGAGGAAGAGCCTCCTTGGTAACTGTGGTAATGGCCAGTTCCCCCCGCTCTCCCGGGCCCACAGGCTCCAGGGTATCCGGATTGAGGATTTCCGGGATAAAATGGTCTTCCCAGATATGCAGCCCCTTATGATACGGGCAGTCCTGGGCCACGCCTGGTCCCATAATCTCGGACAGGCCATAGATGTCATAGGCTTTGATATTCAGCATCTGCTCCAGGGTATCTCTCATGGCATCTGTCCAGGGCTCTGCCCCGCAGATGGCAGCTTTCAGCTTTATGTGGGGCACCCGTCCTGCCTCCACCACGGCCTCCGCCAGATGCATGGCATAGGAAGGCGTGCAGGCCAGAGCCGTAGCCCCGAAGTCTTCCATTAATGTGATCTGCTTCTTGGTATTTCCGGAGGACATGGGAATCACAGTGGCGCCCAGGTACGCAGCCCCGTCATGAAGCCCCAGGCCCCCTGTAAAAAGGCCGTAACCATAGGCCACGTGCACCCGGTCACTTCTGCCAAGTCCTGCCATGGTCAGCCCTCTGGCCACACATTCGCTCCACACAGACAGGTCGTGGCGGGTATATGCCACCACCGTAGGCTTTCCCGTAGTACCGGAGCTGGCATGAATCCGGTTAATCTGTTCTTCCGGCACTGCCACCAGGCCAAAGGGATAATTATCCCGCAGGTCGTCTTTGGTGGTAAAGGGAAGCTTTACCAGGTCCTCCAGCCCTTTGATATCGCCGGGCTCCAGCCCCATCATCTGCATCTTTTTCCGGTAAAAGGGTACATTGTGATAAACCCGTTCCACCATTTTCACCAGGCGCGCTCCCTGCAGATGAGACAGCTCGTCCCGGCTCATACACTCTTTTGGCTCATTCCACATCATAATAGATTTCCCCGCTTTCCTTTATTGACCCAGGCTTTCCATACAGGTGAAGCCCTTTGATTTTAATACATTTTCTGTCTCAAACACTTCGTCCGAGTGAAGCACAACCGCCGGGATTCTGCTCATACGGCCGAAGGAAGAATAGGTGTAGTTGATGCTGATATTGCTCTCATACAGCGCAGCCAGCAGACGGTCCATTCCCCCCTGCTCGTCCGGAAGCTCCACAGCAATCACATCACAGATCTTTGTCACAAATCCCCGGCTGGTGAGAGCTTCCTTTGCCCTCTCCGGATTATCCACCAGCATGCGCAGAATCCCGAACTCCGGCGTGTCAAAAGAAGCAAATGCGTAAATATTTACCTTCTGCTCGTGAAGTGTCATTGTCACTTTGCGAAGGCTTCCTGCCTGATTTTCCACAAATACTGCCAATTGTTTTAACATATTTCGTCCCTTTCTCTCCAAAATCATATCATGATACCGCCGGCTGTAAAGTCCCTCCGGCTTTCGGCACTTGAATCCTGTCGATTACAGCCCTTCGCCTCTCAGGTCAGTCACCCGCTTTGCCTTGCCCTCGAATCTCTGCAGGCTCATAGGAGCCACAATCTGTATCACCGCGTCCAGCCCTAAAATGGCTTTCAGGTTCTTGCGGATACCGGCATTTAATTGTTCCAGTTTCCCGTAAGAATCCAGCAGACGGTCATCAATGAGTTCCACAGTTATGGTCATTACATCCAGCCGGTTCTTTCTCTCCACTTTAATCTCATAATGAGGCCCGATCTCCGGAATCTGAAGCAATACTTCCTCAATCTGGGTGGGGAATACGTTCACGCCGCGGATAACCAGCATATCGTCGGAACGCCCGGACAGATTTTCCATGCGTACTGTGGTTCTCCCGCAGGGACACGGCTCATACATCAGTTTGGAAATGTCCTTGGTGCGGTAGCGTATCATGGGCAGTGCCTCTTTTCCCAGACAGGTCACCACCAGTTCCCCTTTAGAGCCAGGGGGCAGCACTTCCCCTGTCTTGGGGTCAATAATCTCAGGGATGAACCAGTCCTCATTCACATGCATTCCCTGCAGCTGTTCGCACTCACCGGATACGCCGGGGCCGCACAGTTCACTCATTCCATAGTTCTGGGTGCACAGGAAGCTCTTACCCCAGATTCTGTGCATCTCATCCCGCATGGGCTCTGTCATTCCCTCTCCGCCGAACAGGCCAATATGTACTTTCAAATCCTCCTCCGGGTCGATTCCCATGGCCCGGGCCGCTTCCCCCAGATGCAGTGCATAGGAAGGGGTGGCTACCAGCAGGGTGGTCCCCATATCCTGCATGAACATAATCTGTTTCTTGGTATTGCCAGAAGACATGGGGATTACCGTGGCGCCGATATTTTCCAGTCCGGCATGAAGCCCCAGCGCACCTGTGAACAGTCCGTACCCGAAGGCGATCTGAACAATGTCTTCGCCGGTTGCCCCTCCCATACAGGCGATGCGGGACACATTGTTGGTCCAGATATGTTTATCATTCCTTGTATACCCCACCACCGTGGGCTTTCCGGTAGTTCCCGAACTGGCATGGATACGCACCAGGTCGCTTTTGGGACACGCGAATAATCCCATGGGATAATTATCTCTAAAGTCCGATTTATTGGTAAACGGTAATTTTTCCAGATCCTTTAACGTCTGAATATCATTTGGTTTTACTCCCGCCTGATCCATTTTCATGCGGTAATTGGGAACTTTTTCATAGGTATATGCAACAGCCTGTTTTAGCTTACGCAGCTGAATGGCCTGAATCTCCTCCCGGGAAAAAGTCTCTTCTTGAGCCCAAATCATTGTATTTCCCTCCTTCAAATTTCGTCCAAATGCTTTTTTTGCATTCCAGAGCGTATTTTCATTCACTTCAGTGATTTATTATATCACAGCTTAGGGGCAGGCCACAACAATTATAACAAACCTAATCTATTTATTTGCTGTTCCTGTTCTTCATAGCTGACCAGGGTATACACACGGGTTGTATTGATATTGGAATGACCCAGCAGATCTGCCAGATGGCAAATATCCCTTTCCCGGTTGTAATAGGTAACCGCGAATAGATGCCGTAGGTTATGAGGAGATATTTTACTGCTTACCACCTGCGCCATATCACAGAGGCTTTTCATTTCATGGAGAATATTGCTCCGGTCCAGAGGCTTTCCATTGCGGGTCGTAAGCGGTAGAGGATGTTATCGTAAAGTCATAGCCTTTGTTGCGGTACC
>CANSYV010000065.1 GCA_947651335.1 uncultured Lachnospiraceae bacterium | reverse complement strand
ATTGGAATCAGGGGTATGCGACGGAGGCGCTAAAGGCAGTTGTTGACTATATGAAGGAACGCGGTGTGAAATATACAGAATATCTTGAAAACAGCTCATTTCCCTATACGCTGGAATTGAAAGGACAGCCGGAAGAAATCAGGGATTATCTGGAAGGGCTTTATCATACCATTGTTGTCAAAGATATTGTCAGCAGAAAAAAAATCACAGATACGATGATGCTCAAAAGTGTTCTGCGCTTTGTGTTTGACAACATTGGAAATCCGCTTTCGTCAAAAAAAATAGCGGATACAATGACTTCAGACGGAAGAAAAATCGATGCCAAGACAGTAGAGAAATACCTGGAATCATTGTCTGAGAGTTATATCATCTATCAGGCGAAACGTTATAATATCAAAGGCAGACAGTATTTGAAAACACTGGAGAAATATTATGTTGTGGATATTGGACTGCGCTATATGCTTCTTGGCCGCAGGCAGTACGATGCGGGCCGCATTTTGGAAAATGTCATATATCTGGAGCTTCTCAGAAGAGGATATGACGTCTATGTGGGCAAGGTGGATCGATTTGAGGTGGATTTTGTGGCACAGAACAGCAAAGGCACTGTCTATTATCAAGCGGCATTAACAGTCCGCGATGAAAAAACTCTGCAGAGAGAATTAAGGCCGCTTATGGCAATCCGTGACCACTATCCGAAGTTTATTCTAACCCTTGACGATGACCCGGAGATACAGTATGATGGCATCCGCCGTGTGAACGCAAGGGATTGGCTTCTGGGGCTCATTGAGTGAGGAAAGTTAATTTTTGACAAATTTATAAAAGCCCGTGAATCAGAAAATCACGCTGATTCACGGGCTTTTATTCTTTGATTCCATCTTTTACAAATAAATATTCTCCGCACATATAATATCTATCTTCTGCCTGCTGGCTTCAATTTTCCAGGGCCCGGTTTTGTTCAGATATTTCCGCAGTTCCAGAAGAGGGAGGTAGCCCTGCTGATAAATATCCTGCGCGATTGCGAAGTCAATCCTGCCGGATTTCAGCAGTCTTTTTGTGGATTCTGTCAGATCATGGCTGATCACATGGATTTTCCCGGTGAGCCCCATGCTGTGGATGGCTTCCGCGCAGCCGGACACACTGTGGTTCGCCATGTAGACTCCCTTTATTTCCGGCACCTGACGCAGTACATCTTTTACATTTTGAAAAGTAAGCATGTAGTCGTTGTAGGTTTCGATCATGTGGATGCTGCTCTTTTGGAATCCTTTTTCATAAAGAAGGTCGCAGAATCCCTGCAGGCGAAGACGATGCGCATGAAAGTTCGGGTTTGCCACAGCGGCAATTAACTGGTCGCCGGGGCGCAGATATTTGGCCATCAATTCTCCTGCCACACGCCCGCTGGCGGCCAGGTCCTGCCCTACGAAACAGAGCCGGTTACAATCTGAGATGTCGGAATTGTAGGTGATAACTGGAATTCCCTTTTCAGATAATTCGTTGATTTTCTGGGCAATCAGCGGATGTTCCATTGCGCAGATGGAGATTCCCTCAGCTCCCTGCTGTACCAGATTTTCCAGGCGTTCTATGCTTTCTTCCGGAAGTGTGGTATCACATTCTTCTATAATCACATCTATAAAATAATTCTGCAGAAGCTCCCGGGCATCTTTGATTCCTCGCATGACTTCACTGCGGAAATATCCCTTCCAGTTTGGCATCACCACACCCAGCATACGGTTTTTTTCCATAATATGTCCGCTTCCCAGGCCGAGGGCGATGGATTGGTCTTCTTTGGGCGGCACGTATCCCATTTCGCGGATTGCCTGCACCACACGGTCATATAATTCAGGTCTCACATGGGGGCGCTGATTCAAAACACGGTCCACGGTCCCGCGGGATACGCCTGCCCGTTCAGCGACCATATTGATTGTTACTTTTCTGGGCATCAGAAATTCTCCTTCTATAAACAGATGCTGACCTGGATAAACCAGGACAGCACCGCACAAAATTTTGCCATTTTGCGCAGGAAATTGTTTTTAAGACACGCTCTAAGGTGATTATAACTTACAGAAATGTATTAATCAAGCATCAATACACGGAATACACGGGATTCTGTCAAAAACTGTGTGTTTGTGCCATGGCACATGGATGGCACAATGAATATGTGGCAGGATACAGGCTGCTATTTAAAATAAATCATATAAAAATACCAAAAAAATATAAAAAAACTGTTGACTTGTTAGGAAAAACGTGGTATAAAATAAATGTGCTTAAAAGCACAAAAGCATAAAAGCACAAACAAATATAACAAGGTAACTGTGAAAATACAGAACAGTTACCTTTGGGAGAAGGATTTGGGAGGTGATTTGAGCAAGTGGGTAATTCCAGATATCTTGTAGAAATGAATGATATTTCCGTGGAATTTCCAGGTGTCAAAGCTCTGGACCGTGTTCATTTCAATGCGGTGCCAGGGGAGGTGCATGTGCTTCTGGGTGAGAACGGTGCTGGGAAAAGCACAATTATGAAAGTGCTTGCCGGAGTTAACACAAATTACACAGGAACCATCATCTGGAAAGGCCAGGAGATCACAGCGCGCAGTGTGGATGAGCAGCGGCAGAGGGGTGTAAGCATTATTTTTCAGGAGATGAACCTTTTGAAAAATCTCACAGTTGCTGAGAATATGTTTCTCGGCAGACAGCCGCTGACAAAGACGGGGAATATTGACTGGAAGAAAATGAATCAGGATGCCCGGGCACTGCTGGATTCCATCAATTCGGATATTCCGGAGACGGTGCAGGTTTCTGCTCTCAGTGTGGGACAGATGCAGATGGTTGAGATTGCGAAAGCACTGTCGTTCCACTGCGATATTCTGATTATGGATGAGCCGACTTCCGCGCTGACGGAGAAGGAAGTGGAGAGTTTATTTTCCATTATCCAGAAGCTGAAAAGCGAGGGGGTTGCCATTGTGTATATTTCCCACCGCCTGCAGGAGATTTTGAAAATCGGTGACAGATTAACGATTTTCCGGGATGGTCAGTACATCAATACGGTAAATGTAAAAGACATTGATATTGACCAGATGGTAGCCATGATGGTGGGCCGGGAAATGACAGATTATTATCCGAAAGTAGATGTGGCTCCAGGGGAAAAGCTGCTGGAGGTGAAAAACATCCGGCAGGGGACAGTGTTAAAAGATGTTTCGTTTTACGCCAGAGCCGGGGAAATCACTGGATTTTACGGACTTATGGGGGCAGGGCGTACAGAGCTTGTGAGGGCTGTTTTCGGGGCAGACCCCATAGACAGCGGGGAGATCTACATAAAAGGAAAACAAGTGGCTATCAAAAGCTGTGAGCAGGCAAAGAAACTGGGAATGGCTCTGCTGACAGAGGACCGGAAGAACCAGGGACTGATTCTGGAGTTTGATTTGAATCAGAATATCTCCCTTCCCAATCTGGACACGGCTATGGGCGGACTGGGACTGGATAAAAATAAAGAGACAGAGAATAATCAGAGGCTGGCAGATTCTGTGAGGGTGAAAACGCCGTCCCTGATGCAGAAGGCAAAGAACCTTTCTGGAGGCAATCAGCAGAAAGTGGTCATCTGCAAATGGCTGAACACGGATTCGGATATTATTATTTTTGACGAGCCTACCAGAGGAATTGATGTGGGGGCTAAGGCAGAGATTTACGGCATTATGAACGATTTGAAAAAGGCAGGGAAGGCCGTGATTATGGTCTCCTCTGAGCTGGCAGAGTGCATGGGCGTCAGCGACCGGATTTATGTCATGCATGAAGGGGAGATCACAGGAGTGATCGGAACAGAAGAAATTGGGAACCTGACAGAAGAACAGGTGGTGGGACTTGCCACCGGAGCAAATAAGAAAATGAGTGAAGGATAGAGAAGATGAAAAAGAAAAAAATTGATTTGTCTAACATGTCGGCTTTATTGGTGCTGATTGTGCTTTGTATTCTGCTGTCCATTGCAGAGCCGGCATTTCACAGCTTTGCCAACTTTATCAATATTCTGCAGCAGGTGACAGTGATCGCGGTGCTTGCCCTGGGTGTAAATATTGTAATTTTTACAGGCGGGATTGATATTTCCGTGGGTTCTGTGGTGGCGTTCAGCGGCATTGTGATGGGAAAATTGGTGGTAGAAGGCGGCATGCCCTCCATTGTGGGAGTGGCGGCGGCGCTTGTCATCGGTGCGGCCTGCGGAACCTTTAACGGCATTATGATCGCCAAGTTCAAACTTCAGCCCATGATCGCCACGCTGGCCATGATGTCCATGGCCCGGGGAGCGGCGCTGACCCTGGCTGGAGGGGAGACCATTACCGGCTATTCCGACGGCTTTCGGTGGATCGGAATCGGTACGGTTCCAGGCACACAGATTCCTGTGCAGATTATTTTCATGATTTTGCTGTATCTGCTTTTCTATTACATTATGAAATATAGAAAGTTTGGCCGTTATATTTATTCCATCGGCGGAAATGAAGAAGCCACCCGCCTTTCCGGTATCAATGTGGACAAATTCAAGACACTGGCGTATACATTATCCGGCCTGTGCGCGGCAATCGCGTCGGTGATTCTGGTGGCAAAGCTGAATTCAGCCCAGTCCACAGCGGGCCAGGACTACGAAATGGATGCCATTGCCTCCTGTGTAATCGGCGGAACTTCCCTGCTGGGGGGATTCGGAAGTGTGTGGGGAACTTTCGTGGGGGCGATTATCATGATTGTAATCCGAAACGGACTGAACCTTTTGAATGTGTCTGCCAATCTGCAGAAACTGGTGATTGGTGTGGTAATTCTGCTTGCGGTGCTGGCGGATTCCATCCGCAATAAAGCTGCAAAAAAATAGCAGACGACAGTGAGCTGGTAACATGAAAACAATAAATATAAAAAAATAAGGAAGGAAATGAAAATTATGAAAAACAGACAATTGAAAAAAATCACAGCGATTCTGATGGCATCTGCAATGGTATTTGGACTGACCGCCTGCGGAGGTTCCGGGGGAGAGAGTACATCTTCCACAGGGGGAGAGGGTTCTGATTCCAAATCCGGGGATATCAAAATAGCCTATATTGTAAAGGCCAAAACAGATGAATTCTGGACAACTATGGAGAAGGGGGCCTATGCGGCAGCAGAGGAAAAAGGAGTAACAGTAGAGTTCCAGGCTCCGGAAAAAGAAACCGATGTGGAAAAACAGGTGCAGATGGTGGAAAACGCAGTAGTAAAAGGATTTGACGCGATCATCCTGTCAGCGGCAGATTCCAAGTCTCTGGTTCCTGCCATTGTAAAGGCAAATAATGCCAATATTCCGGTGATTCTGGTGAATGACACCATTGACGAAGAAGCGCTGGAAGCTGACGGCGGCAAGGTGGAAACTTATGTGGGAATCAATCAGTACGACGCCGCAAAGCTGGCCGGGGAATACGCGGCGGAAAATATCGCGGACGGAAAAGTCTGCTATCTGGAAGGAATCTCAGGGGTAAAAGCGTTGGAAGACCGTCTCACAGGTTTTAGAGATCAAGTGGAGGGCTACGATATCGTTGCCTCACAGACGGCAAAATGTGACCGGAACGAAGCATTTAATGTTATGCAGAATGTGCTGCAGAAAAATCCTGACGTGAATGTGGTCTGGGCGGTAAATGCCGAGATGGGCCAGGGAGCAATCCAGGCTATCCAGCAGGGGAATTATGAAGATATTCAGGTATTTGACTTTGACGCGTCCAGCGACGACCTGCAGGCGATTGAGGACGGAACCCTGGCGGGAACCGTTGCGCAGTATCCCAACCTTCAGGCTGAGACAGCCATTCAATGCTGCCTTGACGTGATCAATGGGGAAACGCTAGAGGCACATACAGAGACAGCGGCACAGCTGATTACCAAAGATAATCTGGAAGAATACCGGGCAGAAATGGAAAAACTGGACGAATAACCCAAACAGAGAGGAGAGAACAAATATGACATCAAAAGAACGGGTAAAGACATCGTTTGCCCACCGTCAGCCGGATAAAATGGCAGTGGACTTTGGCGGGTTCGCCTGCTCCCAGATGAATGCGCTGATTGTGGGAAAACTTCGGAAATATTACGGACTCCGGGAGGAGCCTGTGAAAATACTGGATATGTCTACTATGACAGGGGTGATAGAACCGGATTTGAAAGAGGTTCTGGGCAGTGATGTACAGTTTCTGGACCCCAGATATGACACTTTTGGACATACTTGTGATAACTGGAAAGAATGGGAGTATCATGGGGAGAAGGTGCTGATTCCAGGAAACTGCACGGTCACAGAAGACAAAAAAGGCGGCTGGTATGTATATCCCATGGGCGACACCTGCGCACAGCCCAGCGGGCACCTTCCGGCTGGAGGTTATTACTTTGACAATGTGATGCGCTCGCCGGAATTTGACGAAGACCAGGCGAATCCAGAGGATAACGCAGAGGAATGCCAGATTATCAGCGATGAGGACGTGGCTTATTATAAGAAGAAAGTCGATGAGTACAAGGCGGACGGCAGAGCACTGGTGATTTCCCCGGGATATTATGCCCTGGGAGACGCGGCCAATATTCCGGGGCCTAACCTTAGAAATCCCAAAGGAATCCGGAATCTGGACGAATGGTACACAGCGCCCCTCCTGTACCCGGATTATGTACATGAAGTGTTTGAAATTCAGGTGAAGCGGGCCATCGCCTCTTTTGAGAAGATTTACAAAGAACTGGGTAATGACATTGACGTGATGTATATCTGCGGCACTGACTTCGGCACCCAGAGGGGACCGTTCGTGAGCCCGGAGACGGTGAAAGAATTCTACGTGCCGTATTATAAAAAGATGAATGACTGGATTCATGAGAACACCCAGTGGAAGACGCTGAAGCACTGCTGCGGAGGGATTTTCCCCATCATTCCTCTGCTGATTGAGGGGGGATTCGACGCAGTGAATCCGGTACAGTGTTCTGCGGCGGGCATGGACCCTCAGACATTGAAAGATACTTATGGAAAGGATATTCTTTTCTGGGGCGGCGGTGTGGATACCCAGAAAGTCCTGCCCCAGGGAACCCCTGAGGAAGTAAGAGAACAGGTAAAACAGCGCTGTGAAATCTTCTCCAAAGACGGCGGATATATCTTTAACACCATTCATATCATCCAGGCTGACGCGCCTGTGGAGAACATCGCGGCGATGATTGAGACGGTGAAAGAATTTAATGGTGATAGATAAGCGGAAATATAGATAGACTCCCACCTTTGGAGGCTGCTGCCAGATATAGGCGGCAGCCCCTGCTTTTTTGCCTTCCCTAAATAATTCAATAGTTAGTATGCTACTATAGTAGCATTA
>CANSYV010000064.1 GCA_947651335.1 uncultured Lachnospiraceae bacterium | reverse complement strand
TTATGGAAAAACAGGGTAGAATAAATACTGTAAAAAACATGCATAATATAAGGACCATATGGAAGAATTTTCTGAGAACATTTTGTGATTAAAGGAGAATATCATGGCGGAACCAAAGAAGACCCGTGAATTTATCAAGATCAGAGGAGCCAATGAGAATAATCTGAAACACCTGGATGTGGACATACCCAGGAATGAGTTTGTTGTTCTGACCGGACTGTCCGGTTCCGGGAAAAGCTCTCTGGCTTTTGATACCATCTATGCGGAAGGCCAGCGGCGGTATATGGAATCTCTCACCTCTTATGCCAGGCAGTTTCTGGGACAGATGGAGAAGCCGGATGTGGAGAGCATTGAGGGGCTGTCCCCGGCCATTTCCATAGATCAGAAGTCAACCAACAGAAATCCCCGGTCCACAGTTGGGACAGTCACGGAAATCTACGATTATTTCCGGCTTCTCTATGCCCGTATCGGCATTCCCCACTGTCCTAAGTGCGGGCGGGAGATTATGCGCCAGACGGTGGACCAGATGGTGGACCAGATCATGGAGCTTCCGGAGAAAACCCGTATTCAGCTTCTGGCTCCTGTGGTCAGGGGAAGGAAGGGGACTCATACAAAGCTGTTTGCCCAGGCGAAGAAAAGCGGTTATGTCCGGGTGCAGGTGGACGGAAATCCCTATGAGCTTTCAGAAGAAATCGTTCTGGAGAAGAATATCAAGCACAATATCGAGATTGTGGTTGACCGTCTGGTGGTGAAGCCGGGAATTGAGAAACGTCTCACAGACTCCATAGAAAATGTCCTGTCCCTGGCAGAGGGACTTCTCATGGTGGACACCATGGATGGGAATGTGATCAATTTCAGCCAGAGCTTTTCCTGTCCGGACTGCCAAATCAGTGTGGATGAGAGTGAACCCATGAGTTTTTCTTTTAATAATCCCTTCGGGGCATGTCCTGCCTGTACCGGGCTGGGATACCGGATGGAGTTTGCAGTGGAGCTGATGATCCCCAACCCCAAATTGAGCATCTCCCAGGGAGCCATCGCCGTGATGGGCTGGCAGTCCTGTACCAATAAGGGTAGTTTTACCAGGGCCATACTGGACGCTCTGGCAGAAGAATATGGTTTTGATTTGGACACGCCTTTTCAGGATTATCCGGAAGATATTCAGAATATTATCATTAACGGCACTGATGGCAGGGAAGTGACGGTTCATTATAAAGGCCAGCGGGGAGAAGGGGTCTATTCGGTGGCGTTTGAGGGGCTGATTAAAAACGTGGAACGCCGTTACCGGGAAACCGGTTCCGAGACCAGCAAACAGGAATACGAAAGCTTTATGCGCATTACCCCCTGCAATGTTTGCAAGGGCCAGCGTCTGAAACAGGAATCCCTGGCCGTGACAGTGAGCGGACAGAATATTTATCAGGTGACTTCCCAGTCCATTTTGAAGCTGCAGAAATTTTTGGAGAATATGGAGCTGACCAGCCAGCAGCAGTTAATCGGATATCAGGTACTCAAGGAGATCCGGGCCAGAGTGGGCTTTCTGGTGGATGTGGGGCTGGAGTATCTCACACTGTCCAGGGGCACGTCCACCCTGTCAGGAGGAGAGGCCCAGCGTATCCGTCTGGCAACCCAGATCGGCTCCGGACTGGTGGGTGTGGCCTATATTCTGGATGAACCCAGCATCGGCCTTCATCAGAGAGATAACGATAAATTACTGCGTACCCTGTGTCATCTGCGGGATTTGGGCAATACTCTGATTGTAGTGGAACACGATGCGGATACCATGCTGGCGGCAGACTGTGTGGTAGATATCGGACCGGGAGCCGGCGAGCACGGCGGCAGGCTGGTGGGCATCGGCACTGCGGAAGAATTGATGAACATTCAGGAATCGGTTACCGGGCAGTATTTAAGCGGGAAGGTGAAGATACCAGTACCGGAAATCAGGAAGAAGCCCACAGGTTTTCTGAAAGTGAAAGGCGCGGCACAGAATAACCTGAAAAATGTAAATGTAGATATTCCTCTGGGGGTGATTACCTGTGTGACCGGGGTTTCCGGGTCCGGAAAGAGTTCTCTGGTCAATGAGATCCTGTATAAGAGACTGGCCAAAGAACTGAACAGGGCCAGAACCATACCTGGAAAGCATAAAGATATTCAGGGGATTGACCAGCTGGATAAGGTGATCAATATAGACCAGTCCCCCATCGGCCGCACCCCCCGCTCCAATCCAGCCACCTATACAGGGGTATTTGACCAGATCCGGGATCTGTTTGCCTCCACTGCGGATGCCAAAGCCAGGGGATATGGGAAAGGGCGGTTCAGCTTCAATGTAAAAGGGGGCCGCTGCGAGGCGTGTAAAGGGGACGGCATTTTGAAGATTGAGATGCATTTCCTGCCGGATGTGTACGTGCCCTGTGAAGTATGCAGGGGGAAGAGGTATAACCGGGAAACTTTGGAGGTAAAATACAAAGAGAAAAATATATTTGATGTGCTGGACATGACGGTGGAAGAAGCCTTGGAGTTTTTCCAGCATATTCCCTCTATTAACCGGAAAATCAAGACGCTGTATGATGTGGGACTGTCCTACATCCGTCTGGGACAGCCCTCCACCACTCTGTCCGGCGGGGAGGCCCAGCGGGTGAAGCTGGCCCTGGAACTGAGCAAGAGGAGCACGGGAAAGACCATATATATTCTGGATGAACCCACCACAGGGCTTCATTTTGCCGATGTGCACAAATTGATCCAGATCCTGCAGAGTCTGGCAGAGGGCGGAAATACGGTTGTGGTCATAGAGCACAACCTGGATGTGATCAAAACAGCTGATTATATCATCGATATCGGACCGGAAGGCGGAGACAGAGGGGGGACCATTGTGACACAGGGAACCCCGGAACAGGTTGCCGCCTGCGGGCAGTCTTACACAGGAAAATATATTGACGAGGCTTTGAAAAGGTCCCGTTAAGAATAACTTTGGGTAAAAGACAAATACTATGATTGTAAATATGTAAGAAAGAGGCACATTCGGTGCCCGTTGGAAAGGGGATTGCTATGCCGGCAACTGACATTGGAATCGATCTGGGTACGTCCAGTATACTGGTGTATGCTTCAGGAAAAGGGATTGTTCTGAAGGAACCTTCTGTGGTAGCATACGATAAAGACACAGAGAAAATCAAAGCCATCGGGGAAGAAGCGCGCCAGATGATCGGCCGTACCCCGGGAAACGTGGTGGCCATACGGCCCCTGCGGCAGGGGGTAATCTCGGATTATGAGATTACAGAGAAGATGCTGAAATATTTTATTTCAAAGGCCATCGGACGGCGGGCTTTTCGGAAGCCCCGCATCAGCATCTGCGTTCCCAGCGGCGTGACAGAGGTGGAAAAAAAGGCGGTGGAGGAGGCTACTTATCAGGCAGGCGCCCGGGAGGTCCACCTGATTGAGGAGCCCATCGCGGCGGCTATTGGTTCAGGGATTGATATTCTGCGTCCCTGCGGAAATATGGTGGTGGATATCGGAGGCGGCACTTCTGATATTGCCGTGATTTCTCTGGGGGGAACGGTGGTATCCACGTCTGTGAAAGTGGCCGGGGATAACTTTGATGAGGCGATTATGCGCCATGTGCGGAAAAACCACAATCTTTTCATCGGTGAGCGCACGGCTGAGGATATTAAGATTCAAATCGGCATGGCATGTGAGCGCCCGGAACTGGTGACTCTGGAGATCAAGGGGCGCAATGTGATCACAGGGCTTCCCAAGTCTGTGACCCTTACCTCAGAAGAGATCCGGGAGGCATTGTACGAGTGTACTTCCAAGATTGTGGACGCGGTGCACGGGGTTCTGGAGAAAACCCCTCCGGAGCTGGCGGCAGACGTGGTGGACCGGGGAATTGTTCTCACCGGGGGCGGTGCCCTGCTTGGGGGTATTGAAAAGCTCATTGAGCAGAAGACCGGAATTAACACCATGACCGCCCAGGAACCCATGCTGGCGGTGGCCGTGGGCACGGGAAAATACGCGGAGATCGCGGAAAAATTGTAGCAGTGTCTGCGCAGGCAGACATGTGAGTTCAGATACGGATGACAAAGGGGGCGGCACTCATGGCAGATACCATTTCCGGGTTTGTAGATCATATTATCTATCGAAATGAGGAGAATGGATATACAGTTCTGGTTTTGTCCACAGACGGGGAAGAAACCACCTGTGTGGGCACTTTCCGGTATATGGTGCGGGGGGAGATGATCGAAGCACAGGGGCATTATACCCGGCACGCAGTTTACGGAAAGCAGTTCCAGATTGAATCTTTTCAGATAAAAGCTCCGGAGGATACGAAGGCCATGGAGCGGTATCTGGGAAGCGGCGCCATCAAGGGAGTGGGTGCTTCTCTTGCTTCCAGGATTGTGAAATGTTTTGGAGAAGACACCATCCGGGTGCTGGAGGAAGAACCGGAGAGGCTGTCAGAAGTGAAAGGAATCAGCCAGCGGATGGCCAGAGAGATCGCCCTTCAGGTGGAAGAAAAGACCGATATGCGAAAGGCTATGATCTTCCTGCAGAAATATGGAATTTCACTGAATCTGGGCGCAAAGATTTACAAGCAGTACGGCCAGGAGCTGTACCAGATGCTCCGGGAGAATCCGTACCAGATGGCAGAGGATATTCCAGGGGTGGGATTTCGGATTGCGGACGAGATCGCAGGGAGAATCGGCATCCGCCCGGATTCCGGATACAGGATCAAAAGCGGACTCCTCTATGTGCTGCTTCTGGCCTCGGGACAGGGCCATGTCTATCTGCCCAGGCAGGAACTGTTCCGGCAGGCAGCCACTCTGCTGCAGGCAGAGGAAGAAATCCTGGAAAAATATCTGATGGATCTGGCCATTGAGCGCAAAGCGGTGGTTAAAAACCTGGAATCAGGGCCTGTTGTCTATGGAAACAGGCTCTATCATCTGGAATTGGACACCGCCCGTCTGTTGTGGGAGCTGAATGTGCAGTTTCCCCATGACCCCATTCAGACAGAAGAACAAATCCGGCGGATGGAAAAGAAGGAGCAGATCCAGCTGGATGAGTGTCAGAGAGCTGCTGTGAGGGAGGCGGCAGGCCACGGCCTTTTCATCCTCACCGGCGGGCCGGGAACAGGAAAGACCACAACCATCAATGCGCTTCTCCACTACTTTGAGGGGGAAAATCTGCAGATTCGTCTGGCAGCTCCCACAGGGCGTGCGGCAAACCGTATGACAGAGGCCTCCGGGTATGAGGCACAGACCATCCACCGGCTTTTGGAATTGTCCAGTGCCCTGGAAGAACAGGCGTCTGTGGTCCAGTTTGAAAGAAATGCCCAGAATCCCCTGGAAGCGGATGTGGTGATTATTGACGAGATGTCCATGGTAGATATTTATCTGATGCACGCTCTGCTGTCCGCCATCGGTCCAGGTACAAGGCTGATTCTGGTGGGGGATGTGGACCAGCTTCCCAGTGTGGGACCGGGGAATGTACTGCGGGATATGATTGACGCCCGGGCATTTCCTGTGATTGAGCTGAAGCGGATATTTCGGCAGGCCAGCCAGAGCGATATTATTGTCAATGCCCACAAGATTAACCGGGGAGAACAGGTGGCGGTGAATAACAGGAGCCGGGATTTCTTTTTTCTGGAGCGCAGGGAGGCGGTTCTGGTTCTGCGGGTGGTGATCGCTCTCATCCAGGAGAAACTGCCCCGGTATATCCAGGCAGATCCCATGGATATCCAGGTGCTCACACCTATGCGCAAAGGAGTTCTGGGTGTGGAACAGCTGAATCCGTTTCTTCAGAAATATATGAACCCTCCATCTCCGTCCAAAAAAGAGAAAGAGTATGGACACACCTTATACCGTCAGGGAGATAAAGTGATGCAGATCAAAAACAATTATCAGCTTCCATGGGAAGTCAGGGGAAAGTTTGGAATCGCTGTGGACAAAGGGATGGGGGTTTTTAACGGAGATATCGGCACGGTCCGTGAGATCAATGAATTTGCAGGGCTGCTGACTGTGGAATACGATCAGTCCAGATATGTGGACTATTCTTTCAAACAATTGGACGAGCTGGAACTGGCATACGCGGTGACCATACATAAATCTCAGGGGAGCGAGTATCCGGCTGTGGTGATTCCCCTGCTGGGCGGGCCCCAGATGCTGATGAACCGGAATCTGCTCTATACCGCTGTGACCAGGGCAAGGAAATGTGTGGCTATTGTGGGAAGCGAGGGGACGTTCCAGCACATGATCGCCAATAAGCGGGAATTGGAGCGGTACAGCGCTCTGAATATCTGGATTCAGGAATTGGGAAACGCAAGAGGAGAGTTCGGGGAGAAAGGCTCTTAAATTTGAGAAAAAGAGATATTGTAGAATTTTGTCTTCAGGCAGTTTATCCCAGGCGGTGCCCGGTATGTCATGATATTGTCCGCCCAAAAGGCGCTCTTGTGTGCCGCGGCTGCGGGGGAAAAGTAATGCCTGTCCGGGAACCCCGGTGCAGAAAGTGCGGGAAACCTGTTGAGAGAGAGGATCAGGAATACTGCAAAGACTGCCTGAGACACCGCCATTTTTTTGAAGAGGGCGCAGGGATTTTCCCATATAACAGACTGATGAGAGAATCTCTGATGAAATGTAAATACGGAGGGCGCAGAGAGTATCTGGATTATTACGGGGAGATGATGATACGCTATGGAGGAAAGTATCTGGCACGCTTTAAGCCCCAGGCCATTGTCCCCATCCCCCTTCACAAAACCCAGATGCGTCTGCGGGGATTTAACCAGAGCCTCTGTCTGGCTCAGGCATTGGGAGGACATTTCGGGATTCCCGTATATCCTCAGATGCTGGAAAAAATCAGAAAGACCAGAACACAGAAAAGCCTGGATGAAAAACAGCGCAGAAGCAATTTGAGAGGAGCATTTTCCACAGGAGAGCAGTTTCATCCTTTAAATAGAATTCTGCTGGTGGATGACGTTTATACCACGGGAGGAACTGTGGATGAGGCGGCAAGATGTCTGAAACAGGCTGGAGCCGGGCGGATCTGGGTTCTGGTTCTCTGTATAGGAAAAGGTTTTTAACAGGTTTTTGGAGGGCTTTTGACACTCTGATTAATCTATGGTACAATGAAAAGAAACTATGGAAATGTAACTGCGAAAAAGGAGCCGCATATGTTAAATGAAGAAAAAGTCAGAGTCATGACAAAGCTGGCAATTTATGAGCAGGGAGAGGGAAAGAAATATCTTCCTGTCAGCAAATATTACCGCTCTGATTATATCGGACTGGCTATGATCAAAAATTTTTTTCTGGTATCCATTGCTTATGTGGTGCTGATTGCCCTCATTGCCCTGTATTATCTTAATTAAATTCATTTTATGGATTGTTTCCAGAAGTTCATCAAGATAATACAGG
>CANSYV010000063.1 GCA_947651335.1 uncultured Lachnospiraceae bacterium | reverse complement strand
CCCCCATCCTTTAGAGACAGGGCCGCCTTTTCAGCTCCATACCGTTTTAACTCCGGCCACTCCTGGACCGGTGCGTTATGGCAGACTGTGGCCGCCTACATATTCCCCACACAGCTTTTCTGGCCCCGTCCCCAGTTACGGCCCGGCCATGGCAGGCTGTGATGCCTACAATTTTATTACTATACCGTTTTCAAGTTTAAATTCTTTGCTTAATCTTTTTACATAATCCTTTACAGTGTTACGTGCTTTTCCCATGCTTTCAGATAATTCTGCCAGCTTTACCCTGCCTGTATTTTCTTCATCACACAGGCCGAAATTCTGCCTCAGCAGGTTTTCTTTTTCCTTCCAGGTATCTTCCGGAGGCTTTTTCTTTTTCTGCCAGTCCGGCTTTTCGTCCGTCGGCTGGATGTCCCCCAGGGCCCCGGAATCGTCCATGATATGTACCGGATAGTCGAACCAGGTATTCACGGGCGCAAACCTTGGGAACTCCCTCAATGTGCCCTCTATCCGCCACGCGGTGCGCAGCCGCACAGTTTTCTCTGCATCGTCTAAATGCCGGCCTAATGCCTCATATTCGGCTTTTGGCAGCTTATTGCCGCAGTACTCTGTCATAATCCGGTAATTGCACATGTCATCCTGGGACAGCCCGTCTTCCAGGCTGGGGGCCCTGATTTTAATCCACTCCAGGCAGGCCCTGCAGAGGGCTTTATTAATCTCCTGGTTCATCAGCGCGTCTGTGGTTTCCAGCTCAATCAGGTCTAATAACGCGTCCGGGTCACGGGCAAACACGCCTGAGCCAGAAGCCCTGTCCATGGATTTTTTGCCGCCCTGGGCGCCCTTGCTGTGATGGTGGCAGTAAATCACTGCGCATCCCAATTCTGTGCACACCAGGTCAAACTGATTGCAGAATCTGGCCATCTGATCCGCGCTGTTCTCATCCCCGGTGATGATCTTATAAATGGGGTCAATGACTACTGCCGTGTAATCTTTTTTTGCCGCACGCCGGATCAGCTTGGGAGCCAGTTTATCCATAGGTACTGATTTTCCACGCAGGTTCCAGATGTCAATATTTGACAGGTTCTCCGGCTCCCACCTTAAAGCCTGGTACACATCCCTAAAGCGGTTGAGGCAGCTGGCCCGGTCAAGTTCCAGGTTGACGTACAGCACCCGTCCCTTGGCACATTCCTAGCCAAGCCATTTTTCGCCTTCTGCGACAGCAATACATAATTCGGCCAGCAGATATGATTTTCCCGCTTTGGAAGGTCCTGCAATCAGCATTTTGTGGCCTTTTCTCAATACGTTCTCTATCAAACATGGGGCCAGCTTTGGCATGTTGTCCCAGGCATCGGCCAGGTTTTCTGGCTCTGGCAGCCCGTCATATTCATTTTCTATCCACGATATCCACTCGTCCCAGCTTCTTCTGCCCACATTTACGGCAAGCAGCCTCTGTTCTTTTCCTGAACGCATAACCCCGGGCATTCTGGACAGTCTGGAAGGGTTTTTATTCTGCCTGTCTACTTCAAAACCATTTTCTGTGCAGAATTTATAAAGATACTTTACGCGGCTTTGATATTCTTCATAGCTGGATGCGTCTACCCTTACAACCGCATGGACGCTCTTTTTTCCGGAATGCACCAGGCAGGCCGCGGGCAGGGAAAGTTTTTGAATCATTGCCATCTGGTCTTCTATGGATATCTTATCGGATTCCACCAGCGCATAACGGTAAGCGGCCACGTCTTTGTCCGTGCCCCCTCCCTCGGCCAGCGGATTGAAACGAATCCATGCTCCTGCCTCTGGAGAATAGTCACCTACAACAGCGCCTATGTCATCCCCGTATTTTTTCAGTCCCTCAATCAGCTGTTTTGCTGTCCTGTCGCAGCACCCCTTTTTTGGCAGCCACCGGGCTCCTTTTTCGTCTGTCTGTTTCCAGCTTTCTGTTGTATAGCCTACAAATTCATCGGGCTCGAAAAGTGTTTCCAGGTATTTTATCAGCTGTTCTGCCGGCCCCCAGTTTCTGCCGGTTCCCATATTGCCGTTCCTGGATGCTGAAATCGGTGTGTCCCAGTCCATCTCCTGGTATTCCCTGGCTGGCTTCCAGCCCCTGTCCATGGCCATCTGTACAACCGTGCCTCCGGTGACAGGGCTGGCGCTGCCGCGAAAGCTCCTCCATTTGCGGGCGCACTCCCCAGAGTGATAGCGCCCGGGGTCCCGCCTGCTCCATGCGTTCCATTCTTCCGCAGAAAATCCTTCATGGTTCAGCGCCATCCCCACGTTCAGCCATTCTTCATAGTCCAGCCCGGCTGGGTCAATATAATTCAATAGTTCCAGCAGATTCGCGCGCTGTTCCATATGTTACCCTTTCTATCTGCCTGGTACGTACTCATGGGGATTGATGTCCCTGGGCGTCCGCCAGCCATTAGCGGCAATCCGGTCAATCAGCTTTTTCGCATCCTCAAGCTTCCAGGTGCCTACGCGCTGGAAACCGCGTTTCTCAAGCTGGCGTATCTGTTTCGGCGTGGCTAATCCTTCCTCCCTGCGTTTTGCCAGCCTGTCCAGCAGTTTATTTGCTTTTCCAGCACAGTCAATACCGCCTGCATCTATCCCCAGCTTCTCCAGTGCCTTTACCTGCTTGTCTGTAGGCGGTCCCATTTCCCACCCGAAAGACGGTATATATCCGGACAAATCCTCTGCCTGGATGCTCATTTCAAACTGCAGGGGGTCCACCAGTTTCTTTTTCCGGGTCCGCATTTCTGCCAGCTGTTTTGCCAGGGCTTCTTCCCGCTGGGCCACTACGTCCTCCGATGCTTTCTGCTCTGCTTCTTCGATGTCCATGGGCATGGCCGCGTTTTCCAGGTTCAGGGTCATCTGGTCTGCTGTTTCCTTGTCCTGGCAGATTAAGCTGGCCGGATGGCACAGCTCATGGCGGTCTGTATGCCAGAGGAAATCTAATAATAACAGATAGTCTTTTCCTGGCGACAGGCGTGTCCCCCGGCCCACCATCTGGCAGTAAAGGCTTCTCACTTTTGTGGGACGCAGAACGGCCACACAGTCCACGGACGGGCAGTCCCAGCCCTCTGTCAGCAGCATGGAGTTGCACAGAACATTGTATCTTCCTTCTTCAAAATCCCGCAGAATCTGGGTCCTGTCCTGGCTGTTTCCGTTTACCTCTGCCACCCG
Source organism: uncultured Lachnospiraceae bacterium (assembly GCA_947651335.1). GTDB lineage: Bacteria > Bacillota > Clostridia > Lachnospirales > Lachnospiraceae > MGBC164599. Next base: position 4,241 of record CANSYV010000063.1, on the reverse strand, counting down.
GAACCCCTCCTGGTTTAAAATATCCCGGAATTTCTGGCTGGTTTTTACCAGGGGCAGGAATGCCACAGTCTTTCTGTCCTGGCAGTACTCTTTCATTTCCTGGGCAATGTCCTCCAGATAGGGGTCCAGGGCGCTCCCCAGGTCGCTTGTCTTAAAATCCCCCGACTGGATGCTCACCCCGGCTAAATCCACCTTTAACGGGATTGTGACCGCTTTGATCGGGCACAGGTACCCGCTTTTGATTGCTTTCGGCAGGGTATATTCGTAGGCCAGGGATTCAAAGTATTCCCCCATATCCCGCATATCGCCCCGGTCCGGGGTGGCTGTTACGCCTAATACTTTTGCTTCGTCAAAATGCTGGAGCACTTTCTGGTAACTGTTTGAGATACAGTGGTGCGCCTCGTCCACGATGATGGTACCGAAATAATCTCCCGGAAACTGCCTCAGCCGTTTGTCTCTCATCAGCGTCTGCACGGACCCGGCCACGATGCGGAACCAGCTTCCCTGGCAGGACTCCCCGGCCTTTTCCAGGGCACACCCCAGATGGGCTACTTTGGCGATCTTATCAGCCGCCTGGGAAAGCAGTTCCCCCCGGTGGGCCAGCACCAGCACCCTGTCCCCGTTTTTCACACATTCTTCTGCGATTTTCGCAAATACTACCGTTTTTCCACAGCCTGTGGGAAGCACCAGCAGGGTTTTCCTCCTGCCGGTTCCCCATTCGTGGAAAACCGCCTGTTTCGCTTCTTCCTGATAGGGTCTCAGTTCCATCATGATCAGAACCCTCCCTCTGATGAGAACTGTCGGTTCTCTTTCGGATAGAACTTATTAAAGTGATTGTATTTCTTTTCTGGATTCTCTTTATCTGCATCCAATGTTATCTTTGCGCGCCCTGTAAGCCCTGGGAGTTTATTCCACTCCGGAATATATCTTTCTTCCCCTTCTTTCATAAGGCCGACGCTTATAAAGAGCTGGGATATTTTCTGCTGCAGTTTCTTGGTCAGGTAAAAATTCTCCCGAATCTGCGCCTCTGTCCCATCTGGCGCCGTAACATTAAAATATATGACTGCTTTTTTGCAGGGTTTGATTTTTTCGCTTCCATCGAACCATGCTCTGTCAAAGCGGTCGATTGTAAAATCATAATCTCCTGCTGGAAGCGACTCCCATGCGGGCTTGTCATCTATTGGGGTATCCCAGTCCATTTCTGTATAATCTGCCATGTCTGCTCTCCTTTTTAATTAAATGGAATTTCCTGTTTTTTTCTCATTTCTTTTACTTCTTCAATAATCTGGCTCCAGTAGACAACGATTCTGTCATTAAGATCTGGGTTCACAACAGCATATCTATGCATCGGTGTGCCTACTGGGACATACATATGTGCTTCGCATATCGCCTGGATTTCTTCTTCCGATACTGTATTTGCAATCATTAAATCCCTCAATGTTTTAGGTATGCGCTCATCTATGTACAGGGCGCTGTTTTTATCATCTTCCGGGGCGGGCTTTTCTGTGTTCTCTGCAGGTGTTTTCTGCTCCGCCTCAGTCCGCCCCAGTTCCGGCTGTTTCTGCTCCGGCTCTGGCTGTTTTCGTTCCGGTTCCGGCTGGCTTTGCTCCGGCTTTGCGCTGGTCCGCTCCGTCTGGGCCTGTTTCTGCGCCGCCCCAGCTTCAATAATATGGGCAATCCCGGCATAATCAAAATCCATTTCTTCCGGCAGGCCGTAACGGTTTTTCGCGTCCCAGCAGGGATGGTGGGACGTGTACATCACCCTGCGCCCGCCCTGGGCCTTCCGTTTCTGCCCTTTATCATCCACAGCCACGGAATGTGTTTTGTAGTTTGCGAACAGCAGCATATCTGCCCATTCTTTCACCAGCGGAGAGGTCTGGGATGTGGTTTTCTTGCCCAGTTTTAATTCCCACCGGTCATAGGAGCCCATTTCGTCCGGCTGGTCAAACCTTTTTATCTGCGCATGGGCAGTCAATACCACATGCACCCCCGCGTCAATCACCTCGGACAGCCGGTTTAAAAACCTCCCGAATTCTTCTCTTGTGTATGTGTAGCCGTTTCCATATCCAAAATCTTCAATCCCCTTTTTGCCGTACTGGGCACAGACATGCTCCACGCACATCTGCTCTGCCCAGTCCAGGGTATCTACCACCAGCGTGCGGCAGGTATCTGGGTATGTCTTAATGTATTGAATCTGTTGCATCAGCATGGTCCAGGATGTGGGGGTCTCTGTTCTGGCCACGTCCATATCTTTGGTGCTGCCTTCTGTATCAATAAATACGGGGTCTGGGAACATACTGGCAAACGTTGACTTGCCGATTCCCTCGGGGCCATACACGGCTACTTTCTTGGCCCCCGGCTGTTTTCCCCTGATAATCTTCATCAAAATCCACCTTCTTCCCATTTTTTAGGCACGAACGCCTCTTTTTTAGGCTCCGGCTCTGGTTCCGGCTGGCCGTCTTCCTGTCCGGCCACATATCCGTCTTCTATAATGATGCTGCATTCTTCTCCTGTGCTGACACGGGTGGCAATGGCCTGAAGCCCTTCCGCTTCCAGCCATCTGCTGAATTCGTCCAGGGTGTTGAGGTCCATCTGTTCCAGCTTGTCCAGCAGGACAAAGCCGCACTGGGGATTCAGTTTCCGCACAATGGCTGTGGCCACAATCAGCTGTTCTGATCCGGCCATGTTGTCCCACTTCTGGCCTTTATAAGCCAACTTTCCCTCCTCCACAGACAGCCCTTCCAGGGGAAGGTCCGCGTCTTTCAGCAGGCCTGTCCTGTTTTTTCGGACAGCTTCAATCTTCTGGTCCAGGGCCTGGTACTGGTCTTTGTATTCTTTCGCTTCTTCCTCTGCCTTTTCTTTGTCCAGGTTCGCCCGGACTCTGCGGTTGATTTCTTCGATATCTTCTATATTCTTTTCTAATTCTTCCGTTGATTCGTCCTGTAAATCTTTGACTGACTTTCTGGCTGTGTCTACATCCGCAAGCACACTGTCCAGCTCCTGGCGCTTTACGGCCAGTTCTTCTGCCAGCTTTGCCACAGCATCTTCTAATGCACCGCGCCTGTTCTGCAGCTGTGCCAGATGGTCCCGCTTTTTCTGGTTCTCCCCGTTCCTGGCCAGGATTTCCTGCTGCTGTTTAATCAGCTCCGATACTGACACCAGTTCTTCCGGCGCATCCTCATAGTACGGCTGTTCTTTCGCGTATTTGGCTTTCTGGTCAGCGATGCGGCCGATGGCCAGGCGCTCATTGCACAATTCCGTTTCCTGTTTATCAAGCGCGGCCAGCTCATTCCCGATTCCCAGAATCTGCAGAAGAATCTCTGCTTTTTCTTTGTCGCTGGCCCCCAGAAATTTGGGCAGGTCCAGGGCCAGCTGTTCCACAAATTCATCCAGCACCTGCTGGCCGGACTTTTTCCCTGAAGGGGCTGTTACTTTCAGGGTGCCGTTTTTCCCTTTCCGCTCCACGATGAAGCCATTGCTTAAAGTCAGCTTGATATTGGGCGGTATGGTGGAACCCTGGCGTTTTGCCTCGGAGGGGCGGTATTTGTTCCGCCCAGCACCCACATGATGGCATCCAGCACGGAGCTCTTGCCTTGGCGGTTGTTGCCGCCGATTACGGCCAGACCGTCGGCTGTGGGCTCTATCATCACCGCCTTGACCCGCTTTATGTTTTCTGCTTCCAGCCTGTTGATTTTTATACTCATTATCATCCTCCTGAAAATATATTTTGACAATTTCTGGTATCTGCCCTATAATGGGGTTAAGTGTTTTGTATATGTGCCCTGACTTTGCTCCCCAGCGGTCAGGGCCTTTTTACTTTCTTCTCACCGCCATTTTTACGCCCCGGGAAGCGGCACCCATTTAAAGCGCTCCCACCCTAAATCCATTGCCCCTGGAATACACATCCTTCTTCTATACGGGAGTTCCAAAAGCACATTCAGATAGGCGGTATAACGCCACTTATTTTTTGAAAATATGATTTCCATGGTTCACCTCAGCAATTCTTTCCTACCACCATATGATGAATCCATAGGCATCCTCTTTGTAGTGCCAGTACTGCTCACTTTTTGTATACCAGATGCACAGGTCACCGTTTTCATCCACCCATGCCTTCTGCATCTCCCCATAGGGCCATTCTTCAAACGCGGCCTTGTGGGCTTCTATGCAGCGTGCTATAAATTCTCTGGTGTATTTCATTTTTTATCCTCATCTAACTTTTCAATAAATACAGCTTTTCCTCG
>CANSYV010000062.1 GCA_947651335.1 uncultured Lachnospiraceae bacterium | reverse complement strand
CTATAACCGGGTATCTTTTTTTACTATTAGACAGACTGAGCCAATTGTGTTAGTCTGATTTACAGAACAAGATGTTTTGGATAAAAAGCAAAGGAGAATATAAAAATGGCAGATATCAGAGATTCTAAGAACTGGGGTTTTGAGACAAGGCAGTTACATATTGGACAGGAACAGGCAGACCCGGTGACGGACGCCAGGGCGGTGCCCATTTACGCATCCACCTCTTATGTATTTCATAATTCACAGCATGCGGCGGACCGGTTCGGACTGCGGGACCCAGGCAATATTTACGGCAGGCTGACCAATCCCACACAGGATGTGTTCGAGCGAAGAATTGCCTCTCTGGAGGGAGGGTCAGCGGCCCTGGCGGCGGCATCCGGAGCGGCGGCCCTGGCGTACACATTCCAGGCACTGGCCCAGACGGGAGAACACATTGTGGCGGCAAAGACTATCTACGGCGGCACGTATAATTACCTGGCACACACATTTCCCCTGAATAATGGGGTGAAGACTACATTTGTGGACCCATACGAAGAAGGGGCTTTTGAGGCGGCCATTCAGGAAAACACCAAGGCAGTTTTTGTGGAAACTCTGGGGAATCCCAATTCAAATCTGGCCGATTTGGAACAGCTGGCCGGGATTGCCCACAAGCATGGGATTCCCCTGGTAGTGGATTCCACATTTGCCACGCCATATCTGATTCGGCCCATTGAATACGGAGCGGATATTGTGGTTCATTCTGCCACCAAGTTTATCGGCGGGCATGGGACTGCCATCGGAGGTGTGATCATTGACAGCGGTAATTTTGACTGGACGGCTTCCGGGAAATATCCGTGGATTTCTGAGGCAAATCCCAGCTATCACGGAGTCTCCTTTGCAGAGGCGGCGGGACCGGCGGCATTCGTCACCTATATCCGGGCAATCCTCCTGCGGGATACCGGGGCGGCACTTTCCCCGTTCCACGCGTTTATTTTCCTGCAGGGGCTGGAGACATTGTCTCTGCGTGTGGAGCGCCATGTGAGCAATACGCAAAAGATTGTAAAATATCTGGCGGGCCATCCCCAGGTGGAAGCAGTGCATCACCCGTCCCTTCCAGGGGAGCCAACCCACCATTTATACAGGAAATACCTGCCGGATGGCGGCGGTTCCATTTTTACCTTCGAGATCAAGGGGGATGCCGGGACAGCGCAGAAGTTTATTGACAATCTGGCCATTTTCTCCCTGCTGGCCAATGTGGCGGATGTAAAATCACTGGTGATCCATCCGGCCACCACCACCCACAGCCAGTGCACAGAGGAAGAACTGCTGGAACAGGACATTAAGCCCAATACTATCCGTCTGTCCATCGGAATCGAGAATGCAGAGGATTTAATAGCGGCTCTGGAGACAGCATTTGAAGCGGTAAAAGAGTAAAAAATATATTGCAATGACAGGCGGTATCCGCTATAATGAGGGGGCTGTCGGACGAGCATGAGTCCGACGGCTTTCTTTTGCCCGGCCTGGTGGCGCTGGAAAGCAGTTTTACATACAGCTCCAAGTATTTTTGAGGGCACTTTTGAGGGGAGAAAGGGGGAGTTTTATGGATGCGAATATGGCAAAATCCAATTCATTTTACCGGGATATGTTCCGCCTGGCGCTGCCCATTGTCATCCAGAATCTGATCACCACCGCGGTCAGTTCCGCGGATGTGATTATGCTTGGATGGGTGAGCCAGACAGCCCTTGCGGCGGGATCTCTGGCAAGCCAGATTATGTTTATCCTGAATCTGGTGTACGCAGGCATTGCTTCCGGAATCGGTATGCTGGCGGCCCAGTACTGGGGGAAAAAGGATACCCGGACCATTGAAAATATTATGGGAATCGGCATGAAACTGTCCATTTTGGTTTCCCTGATATTTTTTATTCTCGCCTGTTTTTTCCCCAGGGTTTTAATGATGGTTTTTACATCAGAAGCCGGACTGATTCAGGAGGGAATGCCTTATCTGAGGGTTGTGGGGATTTCCTATTTGTTTATGAGTATTTCCCAGGTATATCTGTGTACCATGCGTTCTGTGGAGCGGGTGGTTTTTGCCGCCTGGACCAATGCGTCGGCTCTAATTTTGAATATTTTATTAAATGCGGTATTTATATTCGGACTGCTGGGATTTCCCAAGATGGGAATTGTGGGGGTGGCTCTGGCAACCACAACGGCCCGGGGTGTGGAATTTGCAATCTGTATGGCAGATGCCTGCCGCTTCCAGACCATCCGGTTCCGTCCGGCACTGCTGTTTCGTTACAATAAGATACTCTTTCAGGATTTTATGAAATATTCCCTGCCTGCCTTTGGCAATGAGGTATGCTGGGGTCTGGCATTTTCCATGTACTCGGTGATTATGGGGCATTTGGGAAGTGATATGGTGGCCGCCAATGCGGTGGTTATTGTTGCCAGAAATCTGGGCACGGTGATATGCTTTGGAATTGCCAATGCCGGGGCGATTCTGCTGGGAAAGACCATCGGAGCCGGTCATATGGAGCGGGTAAAGGCAGATGCGTCCAGGTTCTGCAGGGTTACTTTTCTCAGCGGAATTACAGGGGGGATTCTGATCTTCCTTCTGCGGCCCGTCTTTATGAATATGGCGGATCTAACAGATGTATCCAGAGGGTATCTCAGTGTTATGCTCTATATCAATATGTATTATGTGCTGGGACAGGCCATGAATACCACATTAATCTGCGGAGTCTTCCGCGCGGGCGGCGACTCCCGCTGGGGCTTTATCTGCGACGTGATTGACATGTGGCTCTTTGCCGTTCCTCTGGGATTTATCAGCGCGTTTGTGCTGAAGCTGCCGCCTCTGTGGGTGTACTTTTTGATCTGTTTGGATGAATTTGTGAAAATGCCGTTTATTTACAGGCACTATAAGAGTTGTCGGTGGCTGAAGAATATTACCAGGGATTTTTTTCCGAAGCAAACATAGCTTATGTGAAGAAATCGGTCCAAGAATTAAGGGCCGGGAAAGGTACGGCACATGAATTGATAGAGGTGGATTGTGCCGCACCTGCTTGACATCCCCAGGCAGGTGCGGCAGATATGCTCTGGATTATTTAGGAACTGTAGGAAACCGCACATCATTGACAATAATTTCTTGTATTGCCTCAACATCAGCCAGACGGTTGAACATAGTCTTATAATAAGTATCGCATCCCAGAACATAACCGCTGTTTGCCACATTATTCTCAGTATCTGCCACTACATAACTGCTCCCGTCCTGATACACGATTTCCAGGTGGGTGAGATAATAGGGGTCTCGCGCTTCCTCCAAGGATAGGCCGAAGCCTTTTGACATGTCCACGCTTAAAGAAATTGGTGAGTATTCCAGATATCCGTTTTCTTCCATGTCCACCGTGTTTACCGGAATGGGTTCTTTATCCGTCAGTTTGATTTTTTCAGTCTCTACAGGTGTTTCCTCTGTCACCTCTTTTCTGGGGCAGGGATAGGTGCTCAGTACCAGGCAGGGAAGGTCGCCGGCAGAGAGCGGCTCTGACCATAATATATAGGAATAACAGAACATTTTATCCGGGGTGCTTTTCACTGTATCTATATAAATGTTGTCAAATCCGCCAATTCCCTGTTCTGTCTCATAAGTAAAATAAAAATCGGATTCTTCGGTGAAAGACGCGCCTTTCGCCATATTCGACTCCTGGTCTCCGAAAAGAGCGGTGACTCCTCCTTCCCGTTCCAGTGTGAAATACATGAGCGCGCCGTTCTGGTCATAGGCAAAACTTTCGATGCGCAGAGTGTGGCTTCCGATTTGCTTTTCCAGGGGTTCTTCTGACACCCAGGGGCCGATGGCTTCTTCTGCTTTTGCCTCATCCACCGGTACATATTCCTGGGAGGGCAGGATCACATCTGTGGTATAGCCCTTTCCGGTGTCCACTTCTCTGGGGATGGCCTGGTGGGACTCTTTCGTGGTATTTCCAAACATTGCCTGGAAAAATTCTGTTTTGGACGACGCGTAGACCACGCCTGGCACCACAAGGCAGAGGGCGGCTATGGCTGCCGCGGCTCCCAGGTTCTTTTTGGGGCGGGTTTTCCGTTTCCCCAGCAGATGATAGGTGTCCATAATTCTCTTGTCAACGGTTTGGGACATGTGGATATCCCGGCTTAGAATTTCTTTCATGTGTCTTTCTGTCTGTTTCATGATATCGCCTCCTAATATTAGCAGCAGAGTATGTTCTTTAATTGTTTCCGGCCTCTTCGCAGTCTGCTTTTCACCGTATTCTCATTCATATCCAGAATCTGCGCGATTTCCCTTGTGCGAAATCCCTCTCCATAATATAAAAGGAAAATCAGGCGCATATCTTCCGGGAGTTCAGCCAGCAGTTCATAAAACGCCCGGTCATCCTCCGGGGCAGGCGCAGGGCAGGCTTCTTGTGTCCAGGCCGTCTCAATGAAACGTCTCTGCTGTTTCAGCAAGTCATTGCAGTGGTTGATCAGGATTCTGGTGAGCCAGGTTTTAAAATAAAGGGCCTGTTTCAGCTCTTTGATGTGCTCATAGGCTGAGAGTATAGTGTCCTGCATCACATCAGCGATGTCTTCTTCGTTTTTCAGATAACTTTTGGCGATTTTGTAGAGCGGGAGTTTGTGCTTTTCCATCAGCCGGATAAAAGCGTCTGTGTCGCCTCTCTGTGCTCTTTTGACCAATAGCGCTTCCATGAATTTCACCTCACTGTTCTTTTTCTTTACTTATTAGACTGGAGAGCATTTCATTTGGGTGCATGGGGGAGAGATTTTTTTGATGATTTCTGGCGGGGAAATGTGCCGGGCGGCAGTCTGTTTTCGCAGAGCACGCAACTATTGGAAAGGATAGAAAAAAGCGGCGGTTTTTGGACCGCCGCCGAATATGAAAAAGAAAGGAATTTTAAGCATTGCGTGCAGCAGTTACCTGCCGGATTCCGATCAATGTTCCGATCATAAGAGCAATAGCTATGGGCAGTGCGATAAATGCATTGGGCACAAACCCGGCGATAATGTAGCTTACGAAACTGACCGCCGCTACGGTAATGGCATAGGGCAGCTGGGTGGATACGTGTGTAACGTGATTACACTGGGCGCCTGCACTGGCCATAATGGTGGTATCGGAAATGGGTGAACAGTGGTCGCCGCATACAGCACCAGCCATACATGCGGAAACGCAGATCACGCCGATGGGGTTTTCCAGGGGGAATATGGCCAGGGTGATGGGAATCAAAATTCCAAAAGTTCCCCAGGACGTACCAGTTGCAAAGGCAAGGAAAACTCCGATCACGAACACGATTGCCGGCAGGAATGACTGGAAGCTGCCTGCGGAATTCTGTACCAGTTCTTCCACAAATTGCTTTGCACCCAGGGAATCCGTCATAGCTTTCAGACTCCACGCGAATGTCAGAATCAGGATAGCAGGAACCATAGACTTGAATCCTTCTGGAATGGCTTCGGCAATTCCCTCAAATGTAAGGCTTCTGCGGATACAATAGTAAATAACTGTCAGAATTAACGCCACAGAAGAACCCAGCACCAGTCCGATGGAGGCGTCTGAGTTGGAAAATGCATCTACGAATCCTGCGCCTTCAAAGAATCCGCCGGAATAAATCATACCGATGACACAAGATATAATCAACACGGCAATGGGAAGCACTAAGTCCAGCACTTTTCCATTGGGGTTGGCGGTTTCTGATGTGGCTGCCGCGTATTCCTCGATACCGGAGAAAATGTCTCCGTTTTCCCTGGCGTTTTTCTCATGTTTTGCCATAGGGCCGTAGTCCATGCCGGTGAGAGCCAGGAAGACCATCATGACAATGGTGAGAAGAGCGTAGAAGTTAAACGGGATTGTCCGGATAAAAAGGTAGAGCCCGTTTCCGTCTTCCACATAGCTGGCCACTGCCGCTGCCCATGAGGAGACCGGGGCAATGATGCACACCGGCGCAGCCGTGGCATCAATCACATAAGAGAGCTTTGCCCTGGAAATATTGCTTTGGTCTGCCACAGGACGCATAACGCTTCCCACTGTCAGGCAGTTAAAATAATCGTCGATAAAAATCAACACACCGAGAGCAATGGTTGCAAGCTGTGCGCCTGCCCGGGATTTGATGTGCGTGGCGGCCCAGCGGCCAAATGCGGCAGAACCTCCCGCCTTATTCATCAGTACCACCATGATTCCCAGAATAACCAGGAAAATCAGGATACCCACGTTGTACGCATCAGAAAGTACAGATACGATACCGCCGGTGAATACATGAGTGATAGTTCCCTCAAAACTGAAATTTGAGTAAAGCAGTCCGCCGATCACAATCCCCACAAACAGAGAAGTATACACTTCTTTGGTGATTAATGCCAGTCCGATGGCGATCACCGGGGGAAGGAGCGACAGCGGCGTCATGTAAAAGTGGCTGGTCACCTTCTCGGCCTCTTCTTCCGCGGCATAGGCAATCACAGGGAAGAAAAGTGTTATGGCCGAGGCCAGTAACATGATATGTACCATCCACTTTCCGCGGATGTCCGCCAGACGGTGTTTCTTGGATGTGTTTTGGTTCTTTCTCATCTTGAGTCTCCTCTTTCTTAATAGAGCACCTCCGGAATTGTCTGATTATTCCGTGCGCTTTGAATTTTCGAGGAACTGTAAAAGTGTAAGAGCTATTTTTTTCCAGTCCTCTAACGTTTTTATCATAATTAACTATACATGATTTTGACGAATATTTAAAGCCCTAATATGGATAAATTGTGATAAATGAATAAAAATGAATAATTGAGTAATCGAATGGCCCGGTCTGTGTCCGATTTGGGTCTGAAGTGCGTTTGAAGTGTGATGTTTCAATTTAAAATGGCGGTTGAAAAATTCGTGTAAATGGCATATAATATGCTTAGCAAGGGAGCCGGAAGGTGAGTGCAGGTCACCCGACCCGGCGAATTTAATACTTGACTATTTAAGACTAGCCGTTCCTAAACTTTGTCGAGAGCAGGACGGCTATTTCTTATTTTTCAGATTTAGAATTGCAACGATTAGTAAAGCGATTGTGAGCATGATCTGCATTTCTTCATAATGTACTCATAATAATCACCACCCTCCGTAAGGTGCTCGGATTGGGTGAGAGCACGTCCCCCAGCTCCCTTGGTAAGTATATTGTATTATCATGGTACTGGCTCTATTCTGCTGAATTTTGGGGTGGTTGTGGCGGTGGTGCTTTTTATGGGAATCGTGGTGTTTGATTTTCTTGTGATGAATATTGTCTTTTTCGCATGTCTTGCGGTGATGCTCGTCGCCGTGTTTACAGGAACTTACCTGATCGCGTATTTTGAAGACTGGAAAAAGGTGCAGGAGATCAATCGGATGATCCGGAAAAATAAGGAACAGTCTGTGCCTGTTCCTGAGAAATGAATCTGTAGCTTATCATTACTGTTCACACAG
>CANSYV010000061.1 GCA_947651335.1 uncultured Lachnospiraceae bacterium | reverse complement strand
GCATGATGCCCCTTACTTTAGTCTGGGAACTGACGGATTTTATCAACTTATTTTTTTGAGTTGTACTGCTTATTAACCGTGCGAATACTTCTTCTATATTATCATGTAATTATGGGGAAATCAATAAAAATTCTTCATTTGTTTGGTCATTTTTTATGTTTTCAGATAATAAAAAAATTGCAGTGCAAAAAAGGTATTGTGCGTGTTTTTCACAATACCTTCTAAAAACCAGATTATTCCTTTTTCTCCGTTAATACCACATATCCGCACTTTTCATCCGCGCATACCAGCTTGTTCCCCTTTTCCAGCAGATAACCGCCGCACTGGGGACATTTTTCTTTGGACGGCCTCTGCCATGACATAAATTCACATTCCGGATTGTCCTCACATCCGTAATATTTGCGGCCCTTTTTCGTCTTTTTCAAAACTACTTCTTTTCCGCACATGGGACAGGGAACGCCTATTTTCTCATAATACGGTTTGGTATTGCGGCACTCCGGAAATCCGGGGCATGCCAGAAATCTCCCGTGGGGTCCATATTTCACCACCATATTCCTGCCGCATTGTTCACAGATTACCTCTGTGACTTCATCCTCAATCTCTACATGCTCCAGTTCCTCCTGGGCCGCGTCCACAGCCTCTTTTAGATCCGGATAGAAATTGCGGACTACTGTCTTCCATTTTACTTTTCCGTCCTCCACGCTGTCCAGCAGCGCTTCCATGGCCGCGGTAAAATTCACATCCACAATAGAGGGGAACGCCTGCATCATAATGCCGTTCACCACTTCCCCCAGCTCGGTAATATAAAGGTTTTTCTTTTCCTTTGCCACATAATGCCTGCTGGTCAGTGTGGTGATGGTGGGGGCATACGTGCTGGGACGCCCTACTCCCAGCTCCTCCAGTGCTTTCACCAGTGATGCCTCCGTATAGTGGGCCGGGGGCTGGGTGAAATGCTGCTGGGGGTCCAGCTCCTGAAGATTCAGTTCTGTATTCTCATCCAGTCCTTTGGCGAGAAGAACTCCGCTCTTTTTATCCTCATCCTGGGAATACACGGACAGAAATCCGTCAAACAAAAGTTTGGATGCTGCCACTGTAAATATATAATCGCCGCGGCTGGCTGCTATTTTCACTGAAGTTGTCTCATATTTCGCGTCTTCCATCTGGCTGGCCATAAACCTCTTCCAGATCAGCTGATAGAGACGGTATTGGTCCCTGGACAGGGACTCTTTCACCTCCGCAGGGGTACATGTGATGTCCGTGGGCCGAATCGCCTCGTGGGCATCCTGAATCTTCTTTCCCTGGGTCTGCTTTTTCTGCCTTTTGGCAGAGTACTCCTGGCCGTAATTCTGTTCAATGAAATTCTTCGCGGTGTCCCTGGCCTCGTCTGATACCCGGGTGGAATCTGTACGCAGATAGCTTATAAGCGCCACTGTTCCCCTGCCCTTAATATCCACACCCTCATAGAGCTGCTGGGCCAGACGCATAGTCTTCTGCGTAGAAAAATTCAGCGCCCTGCCCGCATCCTGCTGAAGAGTGCTTGTGGTAAACGGCAGGGGAGCTTTCTTTGTCCGTTCCCCTTTTTTCACCTCAGCCACCTGGTAAACCGCGCCATCCAGCCCTTTTAAAATGGCGTCCATTTCCTCCTGGCTGTGTATGGCAATCTTCTCGTCCTTATAACCATAAAATTTTGCAGTTAAAGGCTTCTTCTCACCGGGTACGCCGAATACCGCATCCAGTGACCAGTATTCTTCCGGGATAAACGCATTGATCTCATCGTCCCGGTCGCCAATCAGCCTCAAAGCCACTGACTGCACACGTCCCGCGCTTAAACCCCTTTTCACCTTCGCCCACAGCACCGGGCTGATCTGATATCCCACCAGCCTGTCCAGTGTCCGCCTGGCCTGCTGGGCGTCCACCAGGTTCATATCAATATCACGGGCATCCTTCAAGGAAGTCTTTACCGCATTTTTTGTAATCTCGTTAAACGTGATCCGGTGCATTTTGCTCTCGTCTGTATGGAGAGCTGTTTTCAAATGCCAGGAAATCGCCTCTCCTTCCCGGTCCGGGTCCGTAGCCAGGAATATTTTATCCGCCTTTTTCGCGGATTTACGAAGTTTTGCCAGAAGCTCGCCTTTTCCCCGAATGGTAATATATTTCGGTTCAAAATCATGCTCCACATCGATACCAAGCTGGCTTTTTGGCAAATCTCTAACATGTCCCTGGGAAGCCGCTACCTCATAATTCTTCCCCAGAAATTTCTTAATGGTCTTCACCTTGGCAGGTGATTCCACAATTACCAGATACTTTGCCATGTCCTATCTCCTGTATTACACATCTGTATTTTGATGCTTTGGAACTCTCTTACAGTTCCTCATTTGGCCGATGGTCTTACATAATAATTCTTTCCGACTTCCTCCACCAGCCCCAGCAGCTGCAGCTCAGTCAGAACAGCCAGCACCTGCCCCGGCGGATATCCGCATTGGGCAATCAATGTCTCGTAATCCGTCGGTTGGAAGCCTATACAACTATACACCAATTCCAAATCTCTTGCAAGACTCAACTTACTTTTTTTGCCGCCTCCTATTTTTTCCTTCGTTTTATATGTATCCAATCCCAGCTCATTTAGAACCACTTCCGGAGATAATGCTATTCCCGCTCCCTGGGCAATAAGGCTGTTGCACCCTTCACTCAATGGGTCTGTCACCCTCCCCGGCACGGCATACACACTTTTCCCCTGTTCCAGCGCACAGTCCACTGTAATCAGCGAACCGCTCTTTCTCCTGGCCTCGACCACCAGCAGTACATCTGACAGCCCGCTGATAATGCGGTTTCTGGCCGGAAAATATCTGCCCACAGGGGGCATTCCCGGGGGATATTCGCTGAGAATTCCCCCTTTTGCCGGAATCTGGCCGAATAAATCTCCATTGCATGAAGGATAGCAGATATCCACCCCGCAGCCCAGCACGGCAAAAGTGGGCGTTTTACCCTGCAGGGCCCCCCGGTGGGACTCTCCGTCCACCCCCATGGCCATGCCGCTGACCACCTGGATTCCCCAATCACTGAAGACCCTTGCAAATTCCCGGGCTGTCTGCTTTCCATAATTGGTGCAGCGGCGTGCCCCCACAATCCCCACTGTGGGCTGTTCTTCCCTGGGCAGGCATCCGTTTACATACAGATGGGAGGGCATCCCTGGAAGTTTTCTAAGCCTTTTGGGGTAGGCTGGATGATCTTTTTCAATATATCGAATCATAGACACCTCCCTGTGCCATCCGGTAACCGTACGCCTCCTGTACATGGATTTCCTCTATCAATTCCGACTGGTCCAGGTCCGCTATGGTCCGGGATACCTTTATGATTCTGTGATAAGCCCGGGGACTCAGCCGCAGCTTCGTGTAAATACGCTCCATCCACTGTCTGGAACTCTCTGTCATGATGCAGTAATCCTCCACGCTTCTGCCGTCCAGCTGGCTGTTAAACCGAATGTCTGTCCCCTGGTAACGTTTCTCCTGAATCTGCTGAGCCCGTATCACCTTTTTCCGCAGTTCCTCTGAGGAAATGCCCCTGCTGCTTTGGGCCATCTGCGCATATGTGGGTTCCCGGATATCCACACACAAATCCATCCTGTCCAGCAGAGGGCCGCTGAGCTTTCCCAGATAGCGCTTCACCTCTGACGGGGTACAGCGGCAGCGCCCCAGGTCTGGATAATAGCCGCAGGCACAGGGATTCATGGCCGCAG
The DNA here is from genome assembly GCA_947651335.1 of uncultured Lachnospiraceae bacterium. Lineage (GTDB taxonomy): Bacteria > Bacillota > Clostridia > Lachnospirales > Lachnospiraceae > MGBC164599. The sequence goes on along the minus strand of CANSYV010000061.1, from coordinate 3,699 downwards.
CCAGCATACAGCCCGCCGGAAATACGTAAGTCCCCTGCACACGGGAAATATAAACACATCGGTCTTCCAGGGGCTGGCGGAGAATCTCCAGACTCTTTCTGGAAAACTCCGGCAGCTCGTCCAAAAACAAAACTCCGTTGTGGGCAAGAGTGATCTCGCCAGGCCGGGGACTGCGCCCTCCCCCGGCCAGCGCCTGAGGTGAAATGGTATGGTGGGGACACCGAAACGGACGCTTTTGTATCACGGGATGGTCTTTTGACAGAAGCCCTGCAATGCTGTAGATTTTCGTAAGCTCCAGGCTTTCCTCCCTGGCAAGGGGCGGAAGGATACCGGGAATACGCCTGGCCATCATGGACTTTCCAGAACCCGGACTGCCTATATACAGCAGATTGTGCATACCCGCGGCAGCAATCAATGTAGCCCGCACCGCGCCTTCCTGCCCCCGGATGTCGGAGAAGTCCACAGCTTCCTCTGGCCTTTCCAGCTCACTTTCCATATGTTCCGGTTCTTTGTTATCCTGCATGGGCCGCCCCTGCCTCAGCCACTCCACTGCCTCCGCGATATCTTTTACCCCCACTACCCGGATGTTGTCTATTAAACGTCCTTCTTTTTCATTTTCCCGCGGAACCATGCACACCTGACAGCCGGCTTCCCTGGCTTTTTGTACCATGGGCAGAATTCCCCAGATTCCTTTCACTCTCCCGTCAAGGCCCAGTTCTCCGGCGGCCATAACCCCCTGCAGGTATTTCCCGGGAATCCTGCCCAGTGCCGTTAAGATACACAGCGCCACCGGAAGGTCATACCCTGTCCCTTCTTTTCTCACGTCTCCCGGGGCCAGATTCACCGTTATGCGTTTTGCGGGAAGACCCAGTTTTTTATTGTGCAGTGCCGTGCGCACCCTGTCCTGGGTCTCCTTCACCTGGGAGCTCACATAGCCTACCATGGAAAATACCGGAAGGCCGTCACTTACATCTGCCTCCACCTGCACCGGCACCACCTCCATGCCTGTGACAGCCGCAGAATATATACTGCTGAACATTTTTTCCTCCGTGATTTTTTATTGTGAAGCGAATGCTTCTGGAAATTGAAAGACGGCCTTCACGCCAAAAAGTGCTGACAGAAAACAGCAAAAACGGCTTTTTGACGCAATGTGCCGAAAGTAGTTTTATAGATATTGGGGTATTATACCATAGTTTCTTCTATATTAATAGATATAAATTCTGAACTTTTTATAAATTGGGGGGTTTACTTTAAATTTATTTCGAATCCAAAAAGGGGTATCTCTCCAGCTGATACTGCAGCACTTGCCGCTCCCTGCTTATCTCCTCTTTTTCCAGCCATTTTCGCGCACTGTCCATGTCCAGATGAAAGCCCGGCCCAAAGTATTGAAACATTTTCTCATGAGAGCCGCAAAATGGTCTTGCCACTACCCGTTTCACATTTTCCTCTATGGGAAAATACCAGTTGACACTTTGGTTCGCGGTGAGCAGGGATATCCCATTATCAAAAATCGGTGCCGGACTGGCCTTATCACCGCTGAATAATACGGCCAGGTTATTCAAATGCCTGTCTTCATTCAGAGTAATCATATCCAGGGTAAATATTTTCTTCAGATAATCTGTCACATCCAGCCCGCACAACCAGATATTCATTTCCCATCTTTTCCCGGAACATGAAACTACCTCACCAACACATCTTTACTTGTCAAATTCTCTCCTGGAAACCGGAACCATATATAATCGTTCCAGGATACCCCATGGGTTTTCTTCACGATTTCATACGGGTTATATTCCTTTAATCCCAGCTGCTCCAGAATCTCATAGATATCCGGTCTTCCCCTGTCCCAGCAGCGAAGTTCCAGAATCTTATTCAGCTGATTTCTGGTCATCTCATCTGCCGCGAAAAGCTGTCTCAGGGGATGCCTGATATGGCGGACCACATGTACCCGGGAACCCTCTACGCTCACCTGAGCAGTCAGCTGGTCTTTCCAGAACACTTCAAAAGAATAATCCTCTAAAATTTTTCTGTAATTTTTCTCTTTATCCATAAATTCAGACAGCTCCCTATGTCAAACTCCCGGAAAAGTCCGGGCAATCTCCAGCACCGCGTCCAGGTCCAGACACCTCTCCAGTTCCTCTGCCAACTCATCCAGCGCGTCTTCCACACGCTGGCTCTGCTCCACCCCGTCAGACCCGGCGTGCAGGTAATCCAGCCATTTTGCCCGCTGTTTTGGGTGGTCGAACAGACGGTGAATGTAACATCCCGCTGTCTGGCCGTCCCTGCTCACAGCGCCGTCTGTTCTTCCGTCCTCCAGGCGCAAAAGCGCTTCTGCGCCTTCCTCCAGCGTTGTCTGGCCGCAGTGTATCTCATATCCATGGAAAGGAATCTCATCCTTCAGGCTCACCCCGGCAGTATCAACCACCCGCTTATCGTCATTCAATACCGTGTGTATGGGGAGAAGCCCCAGCCCGCTGACCGTTTTCTTCTCTCCTTCTATGCCCATGGGGTCCGCAATTGTTTTTCCCATCATCTGATATCCGCCGCAGATTCCCAGCACATAGCCTCCCCTGCGGATATGTGCTCTCAAATCAATGTCCCACTCCTGCCTGCGGAAAAATTCCAGGTCGTGGATGGTGGTCTTGGTCCCGGGAAGTATGACCATTTCTGCCTCAGCCGGAATGGGATTCCCTGGATAGACATAGACCAGATTCACTGTTTCTTCCGCTGCCAGAGGGTCAAAATCATCAAAGTTGGCAATGTGCGGCAGAACAGGCACAGCGATTGTGACACCCTCCCGGCTGCCTTCCTCTTTTCGGATGGCATCTTCCGCGGGCAGGTTCCTTGCAGCGGGAAGCCAGGGCACTACGCCAATATTCTTCCACCCTGTCATCTTCTCCACCAGCTCAGCCCCCTCGTCAAACAGTCGCAGCTCTCCCCGGAACAGATTCACAAGAAATCCCTGAATCATTGCCGCGTCTTTTTCGTCCAGCACAGCTTTCGTCCCCACCAGCGAGGCGATCACCCCGCCCCTGCTGATGTCGCCTGCCAAAATCACCGGCATATCTGCCGCCCGGGCAAATCCCATATTTACAATATCCCCTGCCCGCAGATTCACTTCCGCCGGACTGCCGCCGCCCTCCGCAATCACCAGGTCACATTGGCTCTGAAGACGGCGGTATGACTCCAGTGCCAGCTCCAGCAGCGGCTCACGGTTCTTTAAGAAATCAGATGCGTGGAGAATTCCATAAACCCGGCCGTTGACGATTACCTGGGATTCACAGTCAGACTGGGGTTTCAGCAGAACCGGATTCATATCCGTCACCGGCTGCGCATGGCAGGCCAATGCCTGAAGCGCCTGTGCCCGGCCGATCTCTCCCCCGTTTCCCGCTGGAGCCGCATTGTTTGACATATTCTGTGCTTTAAACGGGCGCACGGTAAGGCCTCTGTGGCAGAACGCCCTGCACATCCCCGCCGCCAATATAGACTTTCCCACATCCGAGCCTGTTCCCTGAAGCATGATTGAGTTCATTGTATTCTCCTTTTCGTAAATCGTCTGGCGGGCAGAACTATAGATTTCCTTCCAGCCATTTTAGTGTCGCGGTATCCAGCAAGCTCCTCATGTCTATCTCACCCCAAACATTTCCGCTATCTCGTCATTATTCTCATCAATATTGTCCGGAATCTTATATTTTCCATTTG
>CANSYV010000060.1 GCA_947651335.1 uncultured Lachnospiraceae bacterium | reverse complement strand
GCCAGAATATGGCTGGACCATATGTTAAAAAAAGAACTTAATCTTGTCATCGACTGGCAGAAAGTGGATAAAGACGATTATCTGCTGGCTATAAAGCGCAGCCCCATAAGGGATGTCGAAATCAAGCATTTTCTCAGGCAGGCTCTCACTGACCGGATTAACGACAGGGAAATCTATATGAAGGGCATTGACCACAGTTATTATTATGAAGGGTACATGGAATATAAAACAGAAGATCTTTCATAGCATAGATCATAAAAGGTGTAAAGCCCCGGCACTCCCTGGAATCTTTACACCTTTTTCATCCGCCATTTTGATACAATCATTATTCCTTTATTTCATCAAGCTCATTAAGATTTACGCCTGCCACATTGAGTATTGCTTTTAAAGAGAGGTATTTCTTTTTTAATTTTGCATAGGTCTTTTCCGCATTTTCTTCCCTCGCCAGTAACATATACTCCTGTATTTCTTTAAAATCATCGATAGCAGCTTTCGTAACCTCAAGTCCATTGAGCATACACTCACCTGCTTTCTTCCAAAAACTTCTTGTTTTTTCTAGCTACTCTCTTATTATAACGGAAGTATGAACAGGTGTAAATGGATTTTTCAGGCCCTCTCCACAGCCCCTTTCATCTTCCTCACATAATCCGCCACCACAGGAACACATTCTTCCCCATACTGCTCCACCAGACGCACAATGGCAGACCCCACAATGGCCCCGTCTGAGACACTGGCCATATACTCTGCCTGCTCCGGGGTGGATATGCCGAAACCGACGGCGCAGGGCACATCTGTCACCTGGCGCACCATGTCTGTCATTTCTGCCACATCTGTGGTGATTTCTTTTCTCACTCCGGTAACCCCCAGGGATGAGATCACATAGATGAACCCTTCCGCTTCCTGGGCAATGGCCTTGATCCTCTCCTTTGATGTGGGGGCAATCAGGGATATGATGGATACGCCGTATTCTCTGCACACCTGCTGAATCTCCCCCTTTTCCTCCAGGGGCAGATCCGGCACGATCAGGCCGTCTATCCCGCACTCCACACACCGTTTCATGAATTTTTCTTTCCCATAAGTGAAAATGGGATTAATATATGTGAGAAAAACCAGAGGAATCTCCACAGTCTTTCTCGCTTCTTTTACCACATCAAATAATTTATCCGTAGTACATCCCGCCGCCAGCGCCCGCTCATTGGCCTGCTGGATCACCACGCCCTCTGCGATGGGGTCGGAAAAGGGCAGTCCGATCTCCACTAAGTCCGCTCCTGCTTCTTCCATGGCAATGAGCAGCTGCCTGGTTACCTCCAGACTGGTGTCTCCCCCTGTAATAAATGGTATAAATGCTTTTCCATGGTCAAATGCTCTCGCAATTCTATCACTCATAAATCTCTACCCCCCTGTATCTGGCAATCGCCGCCACATCTTTGTCTCCTCTGCCGGATAAATTCACAACAATAATCTGATCTTTTCCCATCTCTGGCGCAATTTTCTTCGCATAAGCCACCGCATGGGCGCTTTCCAGTGCCGGGATAATTCCTTCCATCCTGGACAAATACTCGAAAGCCTCCACTGCTTCTTCATCAGTCACAGGCACATAAGACGCCCTGCCTGTCTCGGCCAGGTATGCGTGTTCCGGCCCGATTCCCGGATAATCCAGCCCTGCGGATATGGAGTACACCGGGGCGATCTGTCCGTCCTGGTCCTGGCAGAATAAGGACTTCATCCCGTGGAATACCCCCACACTGCCCTTTTCCACCGCAGCCGCGTGCTGTGCCGTATCCACGCCCAGACCTGCCGCCTCACAGCCGATTAATTTCACAGAAACTTCCGGTATAAATTCATAAAACGCGCCCATGGCGTTGCTTCCTCCGCCCACACAGGCCAGCACCGCATCTGGCAGGCGTCCTTCCCGCTCCATGAGCTGTTCTTTGATTTCCTCCCCCACGATTTTCTGGAAATCCCGCACAATCACAGGATATGGGTGGGGGCCCATCACAGACCCCAGCACATAGAACGTATCGTCCACCCGCCGGGTCCATTCCCGCATAGTCTCATTCACCGCGTCTTTCAGCGTCATGGTGCCGCTGGTCACCGCGTGGACTTTTGCCCCCAGAAGCTCCATCCGAAACACATTCAGCGCCTGGCGGTCTGTGTCCTCTTTGCCCATGAAAATCTCGCATTCCATATCCATCAGCGCTGCCGCCGTGGCTGTGGCCACACCGTGCTGGCCTGCCCCGGTCTCGGCGATTACGCGGGTTTTCCCCATTTTCTTCGCCAGCAGCACCTGGCCCAGCACATTGTTGATCTTATGGGACCCTGTATGATTCAGGTCTTCCCTTTTGATATAAATCTTTGCCCCATTCAGATCTTTCGTCATTTTCTCCGCGTAATACAGCAGGGACGGCCTGCCTGCATAATTCTTCAGCAGATCATCCAGCTCCGCCTGAAATTCCGGGTCGGCTTTATATTTCTCATAAGCCTGCTCCACCTCATGGACTGCTGTCATCAATGTTTCCGGCACGTACTGCCCGCCGAAAATACCAAACTTACCATTATTCATCTCTATGCCAATCTCCTTACTCTTTCTATAAATTCCCGGATTTTCTCCGGGTCTTTTTTTCCCTCAGTCTCCACTTTACTGCTCACATCCACCCCAAAGGGATGATATGCCTGTATCTTTTCCACAACATTTTCGCTGTCCAGGCCCCCTGCCAGAAACCAGGGCTTACATAAAGGCGGAATCAACGCCGGGTCAAAGGTCTGTCCGCCCCCGCCGTACTGGCCGGGCAGGTACGTATCCAGAAGCAGATAATCGCACGCCTGCTCCTGAACCGCCAGAATCTGCTCCCGGCTCTGCACCCGCACAGCCCGGATAATGGGCACTTCCACACATTTGGACAGCCGTTTCAGATACCCGGCATCCTCATCTCCGTGCAGCTGAATCACGTCAATCACTCTTTTCTCAACAAGCCTTATGATTTCATCTATGTCCCCGTTGACGAAAACTCCCACAGACAGAATTTCCGAATCCATAGCCCTGCGAAGCCCCTCTGCCTGCGCAGAAGATACCTGCCTCCTGCTTTTGGCAAACACGAATCCCGCATAATCTGGGCGGCACTGATTGACGCACATCACGTCTTCCATCCGGGTCAGGCCGCAGATTTTCACCTTCGTCTGTGTTCCTGCCTTTTCCATACTCACAGACCTCATGGGATAAGCCCCCTCAGCCGGTCCAGCATGGCCTTTTTATCCGGGCTTCTCATCAGGGTCTCACCGATGAGCACTCCGTTTACCCTGGCTTCTTCCAGCCGCTGGACATCCTGCCTGTAGGCAATGCCGCTCTCCGCCACAAAAGCAATCTTCTCAGGGGCCCTGCTTCTCAGCCGGATACTGTTTTCTATATCCACGGTAAAATCTTTCAGATTCCGGTTGTTCACACCAATGACCCGTGCTCCGGCCTCCAGCGCCTGTTCCAGCTCTTTTTCATCGTGGGCCTCCACCAGCGCCGACAGACCCAGACTGTCACAGATACCCAGATATTCCCGGATTGCAGCCTGATCCAGAATCGAAACAATCAACAGCACCGCATCCGCTCCCAGCACCTTCGCCTGGTAAATCTGATAAGGGTCTATGATAAAATCTTTTCGCAGGAGAGGGATGCTTACCTGTTTTCGTATCTCCTTTAAATACCGGGGAGAGCCCTGGAAAAATTCCGGTTCTGTCAAAACGGAAACTGCCCCCGCCCCTGCCCGTTCATATTCCCGGGCAATGTCCACATAAGGAAAGTCCTGGGCAATCACCCCCTTGGAAGGGGAGGCTTTCTTCACCTCACAGATAAACTGCATCTTCCCCTCATGGAGCATCCCCTCAAAGGGAAAACCGGTCCGGGACTTTATGGACAGTGCCTGTTCTTTCATTTCCTCCAGCCCCTGCTCACTTTTTTCCCGGCTCACTCTTTTTCTGGCAGCTTTTACAATCTCATCTAAAATCACTGTTTTATTCACCCCGCGTCAACTTGATAAATTCCTGCAGCTTCTCATATGCTTTCCCGCTGTCAATGAGTTCTGCCGCCTGCCTGATACCGTCCTGCACTGAGATGCCGTCTTTTCCCAGATATAAGCTCATGCCAGCATTCATCAGTACAATATCTCTCTTGGGCCCTGTCTCCTTTCCTGTGAGCACATCTTTTGTGATGGCCGCATTTTCCTCAGGGTCCCCGCCCACCAGTTCCTCAAGAGCACAGCGGCGCAGTCCAAACTGTTCCGGTGTGATGGTGTAGGAGCGGATTTCACCTTCACGGATTTCATAGACAGAGGTCTCCCCGGTGAGGGTAATCTCATCCAGACCGTCCTCTCCGCAGACCGCCACGCCCCTCACCACTCCCAGATTAGACAATACTCTGGCCAGGGGCTCCGCCAGCTTCTTATCATATACTCCCAGAAGCTGCATGGTGGCAGCGGCCGGGTTGGACAGTGGGCCCAGAATGTTAAATACTGTGCGCACTCCCAATTCTTTTCTCACCGGAGCCGCGTATTTCATAGAAGAGTGGTAGACTGGGGCGAATAAAAAGCACACATCACAGGCAGCCAGGATTTTCTCGTTCTGCTCCGCTGTGAGGCTCAGATTGGCCCCCAGCCGCTCCAGCACATCCGCGGCGCCGCTTTTGCTGGAAACACTCCGGTTCCCGTGTTTTGCCACCGGAACCCCTCCGGCCGCCACAACGAACGCCGACGTGGTGGAAATGTTAAAGGTTCCCGCTTCATCTCCCCCTGTGCCCACAATATCAATCACATCCCGTTTCGGCTCAATCTTAATGCCTTTCTTGCGCATCACCTGGGCAAACGCCGTAATTTCATCAATGGTCTCTCCCTGCTGTCTCAGCGCAACAAGGAATCCGCCCATCTGCGCCTGGGTAGCTTCCCCGCTCATCATTTCTTCCATGACCTGTTCCGCCTGTTCAAACGTCAGGTCTTTTCCGTTAATCAACTGATAAATAGCTTCCTGAATCATCCCATTACCTCCTGATCCTTTTGAAGGTTTCTTATATTACACATTTATAAAATTTTCCAATATTTTCTTTCCCATAGGCGTCAATATGGACTCCGGATGAAACTGCACTCCGAAGACCGGAAATTCCCTGTGGGCCGCTGCCATGACCTCCCCGTTTTTGTCCACAGCAGCCACCTGCAGACAATCCGGCATGGTTTCCCTTTTCACAGCCAGGGAGTGATACCTGGCCGCCAGGATCTCACCTGGCAGTCCCTGAAATAGAGGACAGTCCTTTTCTATTTTCACCAGACTCTGTTTTCCGTGCATCAGCTGCCCGGCAGGAGCGGTCACTGCCCCAAAGGCTTCACAGACTGCCTGGTGCCCCAGACACACACCCAATATGGGAACCTCCCCTGCCAGCTTTCTCACCGCCTCCTCACAGATTCCCGCCTGTGCCGGATAGCCCGGGCCAGGTGAGAGCACCACATGGCTGGGATGCATCCCGCGGATTTCCCCCACCGTCACGGCATCGTTTCTCACCACCCGGATATCCGGATTCAGACAGCCGAACATCTGCACCAGATTGTAAGAAAAACTATCGTAATTATCAATCAAAAGAAGCACGATTCTTCCACCTCCTGTGCCTGTTCTACTGCCTGAATCACCGCCATGGCCTTGTTGGCGGATTCCTCATACTCTCTTTCCGGCACACTGTCCGCCACAATGCCGCCGCCTGCCTGTACATAGACCATGCCGTCCTTTTTCACCGCCATCCGTATGGCAATACAGGTATCCAGATTTCCCGTAAAGTCCAGATAACCCAGGGCACCGCCATAAATTCCCCGCTCCCTGTTTTCCAGCTCCTGTATAATCTCGCAGGCACGGATCTTCGGCGCGCCGGACAGGGTTCCCGCCGGGAGCACAGCCTCTACTGCGTCCAGGCCGTCACAGTCTTTTCTAATCTCTCCTTCCACCTGAGAACAGATGTGCATAATTCTGGAATACCGGTGTATCATCTGGTATTGGGTGACTGCTATGCTGTTAAATTCCGATATTTTTCCCAGGTCATTTCTGCCCAGATCCACCAGCATATTGTGCTCTGCCAGCTCCTTTTCGTCCTGAAGAAGCTCCTGTTCCAGCGCCTGGTCCTCCTGGGGTGTTTTCCCTCTTGGACGGGACCCTGCCACCGGGAAAGTCACCAGCCGGCCCCCATCCAGCCGCACCAGTGTCTCCGGAGAGGTACTCATAATCTCTTCACCGTCAATATTCATATATACCATATAAGGGGACGGATTGGTGGTCCGCAGCACCCGGTAGGCATTCAGAAGACTGCCCTCATAGGGGCTCTGAAACTGTCTGGAAATCACCGCCTGGAAAATATCTCCTGCCCGGATGTATTCTTTGGTTTTTTCCACTGCACTGCAGTATTCCTCCTTGGATACACTGCAGGTAAACTGTACCTTCTCCCGGGACACCCGCTTCTTTTCCGGTTCCGGTCTGGCAGAGGCTGTCATCACCGCCATGGCCTCCAGTTCCGCAGCCGCCTTTCCGTAATTTTCCATCACTTTGTCTGTCTTCATATTGACAATCAGATAGATTTTCTGCCGCAGATGATCATAGGCAATGACTTTATCAAACAGCATCAAATCAAAATCATGAAAGGTACTGTTCTGAATCTCTAAAACCGGTTCTGCATATCCAATCATGGAATAGGCAAAGTATCCCACAAATCCTCCTGCAAAAGGGGGAAACCCTTCAATCCTGGGAGCTTTGTACTGTTTCATGATCTCCCTCACCACGTCCATAGGCCGGCGGGTCTGTACAGTCCTTGTCTCCCCCTTTTCTTCTATGGTGACTGTGCCGTCCTGACAGTATACCCGCATCACCGGATCATAACCCAGGAAAGAATAGCGCCCCCATTTTTCTCCCCCTTCCACACTTTCCAGAAGATAATAATAGGAACTCTGCCTGGCTATCTTCTTCAAAAGTCCGATGGGGGTAATGATATCTGCATACATCTCCCTGCACACCGGCACCATGTCATATTCTTTCGCATATTCTAAAATCTGTTCGCATGAAGGCTTCATAAAAACTCCTTTCCCAGACGACAAAAAAACAGCCTCCATCCCTTATAATAAAGGGACAAAAGCTGATATACTCTTCACTTCTGCGGTACCACCCAATTTGGCCTGCTTCCTCTCACAGACCCACTCCGCTCTATGTACTGTCATACACACCTGCTTGATAACGGATCAGGTTTCCGTCAGCGCCTACTTCTGTGCTGCCTTTACTTTCTCTAAAAACAGCTGGTTTCGGGCTGCCCTCACAAGTCCATTCGTCTGCGCCTCCATCACTGCCTTTCCACCTGCCGGCAGCTCTCTGTCATATCCGCAGCAGCTTACTACTCTTGCTCATCGGTTTCTATCCTGTAAATCTTTTATGGGTGTTAGTATACACCTTAACAGGTGCTTTGTCAAATATTTTATCT
>CANSYV010000059.1 GCA_947651335.1 uncultured Lachnospiraceae bacterium | reverse complement strand
ACATACCTTACGGCATGCGTCAGCACCGTCAATATCAGCAGTTGGGTCTTTTTCCTCTCTGACGGGGCCTGTTCTGGGAGGCATTTTGTATAGCGCCTATGGTCTGGAACCTGTATTGTGGGTCTGCATTGCCTGCTTTTTTCTGTCAGCGGTTATGGAGCTTTTTATCAAAATCCCCTTCCAAAAACAGACTTCAAACGGCAGTATCTGGAAAATGGCCGGGAGCGACTTTTCTGAGAGCCTGCACTTTGTCAGAAAAGACAGGCCTGTGATTGGACAGGCGGTGTTGATTGTCTGCGGAATTAATTTATTTTTGTCAGCCATGATTGTGGTGGCACTGCCTTATCTGGTGACAGAGGTATTGGATTTGGGCGCTGCCCAGGCCAACCGGCTTTATGGATTCTCCCAGGGGGCTCTGGCCGCGGGGGGATTGGCTGGGGGGATTGGCGCGGGCATCTTTTCCAGAAAACTGTCCATTGAAAAATCGGGAAACCTGATTATCGCGTGCGCTTTATGTGTATTTCCCATGGGTGCATCGCTGATTTTGTTTTCTTCCGGGATGGTGAACTATTTTGTCATAACATTGTGCTGTTTCATCATTATGGTGTTTTCCACCACTTTCAGTGTTCAGATGATGTCTTTTATCCAGACAGAAACTCCCCAGAACCTGATTGGAAAGGTGATTGCTGTCATCCTTACCTTTTCCATGTGCGCACAGCCTCTGGGCAATGCACTGTATGGGGTTTTGTTTGAAGCCTGTCCAGGATTTGAATACGCTGTTGTTCTGTTTTCCGGAACCGCGTCCCTGCTCATCGCTGTAAGCGCCAGAAATATTTTCAAAAGATTTTCCACGGAATAAGGGGCCGCTCCCCCGCAAAGCGGGGCGTGCGGGCGGCGTGAATGATTTTTTCAGACGTGCTCTAATGAGCTGTATTTTGCCCACGCTGCCAGCCCTGCCCCATGCATAAATTCCCCGGATGCCACACTCTTTTGAAATTTTTCTAATGAGATTTCTTCAACATTTAGAACCTCGGCTTCATCCAGGCATTTGCTGGTGCATTTCCCGCAAATGGCTGCAAACAAATAGATTTTCTCATTTGTAGAACCAAATGATGGATAAAAAGATCCAAGATCTATCAGCTTTTCCGCAAAATATCCCGTCTCTTCCAAAAGTTCTCTCTCCGCCGCTTCTATTGGAAGTTCTCCCGAATCAATCAGACCACCGGGAAGTTCTATCTGCCATGCCTTTATTGGATAACGATATTCTTTTAGAGTAACAACATTTCCGTTGTGAATGGGAAGAATGCACACACCTTCCTGCATTTCCAGATAATCATAGGGACAAATCTTCCCATTTACTTTTACCTGATCTGACACGATTGTAAATCTTCCTATCTTCTTTTTCCCGGAAGTAAGGGTCTCTAACGGAATCTTATCATATTTCATAATACTCCTTGTGCCTCTTTTCACAAAATTTTTCGTTCTCTCAGATTAAACCTGCCGCTCCAATCATTCCTGCCGAATCTCCAAGGGCTGCTATCTCAATCTCCGGAATCCACCCTTTATCTCCGCCAAAGCTGCCTTCTTCTATCATTTTACGAAGGGGTTCAAGAAGCGTTTTCCCCTGTGCTGAAATTTCCCCGCCAAGAATCACAAGCTGCGGCCGGAAGATATTGACAATATTAACAATTCCCACGCCAAGTCTGCGGATATAGGATTCCTCGATTCTTTTCAGTGTCTGATCTCCCTGGGATGCCCCCTGAAAAATCTCCTCTGGAGACAGCGCTTTCCCTGTGGCACGAAGTGCGTCTCTTTGCAGGGATGCCGCAGATGCATAAGCCTCCAGACATCCTCTCCTGCCGCATGTACAAGGCTCCCCGTTTTCTACGATAACCATATGTCCCAGCTCACTGCCGCCAATTCCTCTGCCTTCATAAATATTTCCGTCCAGAATAATTCCCCCGCCGACCCCGGTTCCCAGTGTCAGCATAATAACATCCTGACACTCTCTTCCTGCGCCTGCAGCTGCCTCGCCCAGAGCTGCACAATCTGCATCGTTTGCGATTCTGACTGGTATTGGGAAAAATTTCTCCATTTCTTTTACAACTTCTATGTTTTCCCACTTGATATTATTGGAATAGCGGACAATCCCCTGCTTCCGGTCTATGGTTCCCGGCACTCCGATTCCTGCCCCTATGCACTGATCCATTGCAATGCCCTGCTGTTCAAGCAGTTCCAGAGTCTTCTGTGCGATTTCACGGATTATAATTTCCGGAGAACGGGATAAATCTGTCCTCATCCTCAGAGAGGCGATAATTTTCTGATGAATATCCACCAGCCCAATCTTCGTTTCTGTTCCGCTGATGTGGATTCCGATGCGGACCGGCGCAGCTTTCTCCCGGATTGTTGTAATCAGCGCATCACAGCTGCCTTCGATTGTGTAACCGCCGCTTCCCGCGGACAGGAAAAAACTATCCCCTTTTCTGAAATCCAATGTGTCTTCTGCATGGGAAATCTTTCCCTGGCCATCTAATATCAATATGCTGGCAAAGGACTCCGGGGAAACGTTTCCCTCCAGTTTTTTCATCACTTTTCCGTCCAGATTTAATTTGTCCACTGTAAAATAATCACAGTCTGCCACATGGGGATAACTGCTTTTATCTTTCACAATCGGCACCCGGTTGGTTACGGCAAGGGCTTTTTCAATGTGAAGGTCTCTTTTTTTTCCATCCTTCCCCACTCTTCCATAATCATATACCCGGTAAGTCACATTGGAATTCTGTTGAATCTCTGCAATCAGAATATCCTTTCCAATGGCATGAATCGTTCCGGATTCAATGAAAAGCACATCTCCCTTCTGCACGGGAACTGCATTCAATACTTCCAGAAGCGTATCTTTCTCTATTCTCTCTGCAAACTCTTCTCTGCTGATTTTCCTTTTGAAGCCATAATACAAAAACGCCTCTTTTCCCGCGTCCATAACATACCACATCTCGGTCTTTCCGTACTGTCCCTCGTTTTTCAGGGCATAACGGTTATCCGGGTGGACCTGAATGGAAAGGTTATCTTTCGCATCGATAAACTTTGTCAGAATAGGAAAATCGCAGAATCTCCGGCAATGAGTTCCAAGCACTTCTTTTCCCGCTTCCTCTATGTACTGCTGCAGGGTTTTTCCTGCGTATTCACCATTTACAATATAAGACGGCCCATCTGGATGGCAGGATAACTCCCATGCCTCTGCCAGCACTTCTCCGTCATAGGAAACTCCATATTCATCTTTCAGCCTGCGGCCGCCCCAAATATAATCCTTACAGCTTGGTTTCAATTTTAAAATGCTCATAGTTCTTCCTCATTATTCTGGATGACATCACCGTTATTTTCCGGACGGGGTTTTCCCGCCCGGGTATAGAATCTCACAATAACTGAAGATTTCTCTTAATCAGTCCTTTGGTGTGTGGAACAGATATTCTTCCAGCTTTTCAATCGTCGTTGACGCCACATGCATTCTGGTGTCGCAGGAAGCATAATATACGTACACATCTCCATTCTCTGAAACCGCTGCCCCGTTGGTAAACACCACATTGGACACGTCTCCCACGCGCTCCCCGCCAAGGGGTACAAGGAATACTCCCGACGGCTCTGCAATTACTCTGGCAGGATTCTTCAGATCCGTTCCGAATGCATACAGCACATACCGAAGCCCGGCTGCTGTATTTCTCACTCCGTGGGCAATATGAATCCAGCATTTCCTGCCTTTAATGGGAGGCGCCCCTGCCCCATTCTTTGCCTCGGTCAGCGTGTGGTAAATCCTCCTGCTGATAATCTTCTCCTCATCAATTACTCCATGTGTAATATCTTCGCAGAGTCCGAAGCCGATTCCCCCGCCGCTTCCGGTCTCGATAAAATCGTCCATGGGTCTGGTGTAAAAGGCATATTTTCCGTCCACAAACTCCGGATGAAGCACTACATTTCTCTGCTGGGGTGACCGCAGTGTTTTCAGATTGTCCAGCCGTTCCCATTCTTTTAAGTCCTTTGTCCGCACAATACCCGCTTCTGCCGCTGCCGCAGACAGCTGGGAACTCTTGGTGTCCTTTTTTTCTGAACAGAACACTCCGTAAATCCAGCCGTCCTCATGTTTTGTCAGACGCATATCGTATACATTGGTTTCCTCCGGACAGGTATCCGGCAAAACTACCGGGTAATCCCAGAAACGAAATCCGTCGATTCCCGTATCGCTTTCCGCCACTGCGAAGAAAGACTTTCTGTCGTTTCCTTCCACCCGTGCCACAAGATAATACTTTCCATCTAACTGAATGGCTCCGGAATTCATAACCGCATTGATTCCCAGTCTTTCCATAAAATATGGATTGGTTTCTTCATTCAGATCGTATCTCCAGTGAACCGGAGCAAATTCTCTGGTAAGCACCGGATATTCATATCTGTCGTAAATTCCATTATAAAAATCACTTTTCTGATTTTTTCTCGATATCAGTCTGTCTACTTTTGCCTGTTCCACATAATACTGTTTATGAAGCATCCCAAGACCTCCTAATGACTTCAAAGCACATCCTTCCGTTATGGTACGGACATTTCCAGGGTTCCACAATCGGCTTTTCTGCAGGCCGGCCGTCCTGATCCAGTTCCGGGAGCCATTCCGAACCTTTTCTCCTGTCAATCAGGCTGCTCTTGATATACTCCCAGATATCCTCCGCAGCCTCCAGATACTTCTTCTGCTCCGGGTATTTCTGGTAACCATTCAGAAATCCCACAACTGCTTCTGCCTGTACCCACCATACACGCGTAGTGTCCACAATGCCATTTTCCGCTTCATTTACAAGGGAATGGCCTGTGTAGGCCCGGTTATAAATATTTTCCGTAATTGTTTTTGTAACAGAACTGAGCTTACTGGTATAGACAGCATCCCCCAGGATTTCAAGACCCCGGTCAATCAGCCATGCGGCTTCGATATCATGGCCATAGGAATACAGGTCTGTCAGCGTATGCCATGTCCGGTCGAAGAATACCTCCTGCCGTCCAAGCCGGGGATTGTATACTCGATCAGCTATGATATCCAGCATAAACCGAAGCCGTTCTGCCACCTGCATTTCTCCCGACACACGATAAAGTTCTGTATATGCCTCAAACACGTGAAGCAGAGTGTTCATAGTCCTTTCCGCCATAACGCCATTCCCGGACAGTTTATGATTATCCACAGGCTCAAAATTCCTGCTGAATGCCTCTAAATAGCCATATTCATCTCTGCATCTGGTCTCCACCAGCTGATACAGACTGCGTGCGGCCGCAAGCGCCTGGGTATCCCCTGACGCATCATAATAGGAAGAAAGTGCATAGATGGCAAATGCCTGATTATATGTATGCTTTGTAGTATCCTCCGGCCTTCCTTTATAATCGAGAGACCAGTAAACTCCGCCGTACTGGTTATCTACGCAGTACTCTTTCAAAAACACAAACGCGTGCCGGGCACTGTCGAGAAGTGATGTTTTTCCCAGCAGCAGATATGCGTTGGAGAAAAACCAGAGAATTCTGCTGTTTAAGATGCATCCTTTTACTGCCTGTCTGTCCAGCTTCAGGTCGTATCCCAGATATCCATAGAACCCTCCGTGCACTTCATCTTTCATTCCCTGCCAGAATGGTATCAGGTCATTTTCCAAATGTTTTTTTACTTCTGTTTTCAACATAATTGTTCCTCCGGTATTCTCCTATCTCTTCCCGATTTTCTGTATCGGTTTCTGTAACAGAACTATGCTCTTTGATATAAGAAACCACCTGGTCTGCCTTTGTGAACCTTTACTCATATTGATTCTCCCTTATTTTTTATTAACTCTTTTAAATTAAATTAACTATAACCCATTATATTCATAAATTCAATCACTATTTGTCTACATTCCCCTATCTTGGGTATTTTCAGCAATTTTTACAACTTTCTTTAACTATTTTTATCTTCTTTATTCAAAATTTCCAACAAAATTCCACCATTTTTCATGAGGCAAATTTATAAACAAACTATTTTTAAGGTTAAATTTAATCTGTAAAATGATACAAAAAAAGGGCAGCTCTTTCCACCACCCTTTTCCTGTTATCATCTTCGTCTTTTTACTGTCTGCTTTTCTACTATTTTTCCTGTCACAATCTGAATCCCGCCGGTATATTCCTGGCGCTTAATTTTTCTGATCAGCGATTTTACACAAATCCGCGCCATACGTTCTTTATCAACCTCATAGGAAGTAATTCTGTTCTGCTCCATTCCTAAAGGAAGATAATTATCAAATCCCACCACAGACACATCTTCCGGTACGCCATATCCGGCTTTCTCCAAATCCCGTATCACAAAATGCGCCGTGTGATCGCAGTTACACACATAAGCTTCCATATCTCCCGGCGTGTCTAATATCTTATCTAAAATTTTTCCTTTTTTATGCCTGTCCGGTATCTCCCAGTCTTTTTGAAATTCAATTTGATTTTCCCGCAGAGAGCGTCTGTATCCCCAGTACCTGTCCGCAATACTGCTGGTTTCATCCACACTGCCCACATACCCGATCTTTCTGTGGCCCTGCTTGATCAGGTAATTTGTCAGCTGATAGGTTCCGTAATAGCCGTCTGAGATAACCGCGTCCAGTTCAACAAGGGGCACATAGGCATCCAGAAAAAATACCGGCAGGCCTGCCTGCTCCGCCATTTTTGTGGTATACTCTTCTTCCATGGGGCCCAGGAATATCAGTCCGTCTACTTTTTCGTCCTGCACGACTTTTGGAATGGCCCTGGCTTTCTCATCTTCATTGGAGAGAAGTTCCATAATTCCGTAATACTGATTGTCGTATAAAGCCCGCACAACCATTTCATAGAGCTTTCCATAGAAGGAAACGCTGTCCCCATAATAAAATTCCGGAATTATGACTCCTATATTTCCCGTCTCACTGGCAGAGTTTCTGCCCGCCGCACTGGGCACATATCCCACCTCCGCAGCTATCTCTTTTATCTTTCTCCGAAGTTCCTCGCTCACTCCCGGCTTACCAGACAATGCTTTTGAAACGGCTACATTACTGACTCCAACTTTCTCCGCTATATCGGCAAGGGTAACACTTTTTGCCATAAAATTTTCTCCTCTTGAATCTATTTCCATTAAATTAATAAATATTTTTGGTTAATTTTAATATATCTAAGATAAGGAAAATTGTCAAGTCTCAGCTTCAGGTGCTCCCACTTCCATCTGCAGACTATTTGGGGACAATTCTCTGTGCATCAGAAATATTTTGAAATGATTGGGCAGGGAAAAAGCCGGAGATTCCCATAACGAATCTCCGGCTCCATTTTCTAAACAGGTTTCTGACTTAAAATCTCACCTTGATATACGCCTGAATTTCCTCCACACATTTCTGAAATCCCAGCTTACTGCTGTTCAGACACAGGTCGTAATTTCTGGCGTCTGTCCATTCACCATACTCTTTTATGCTATCTTTATGTCCTTTCCTTCACTGCCCTTCACCA